>NZ_JBITIH010000002.1:0-61971 GCF_044458865.1 Micromonospora sp. NPDC050417 | reverse complement strand
GGGCCCCGGGGCTCTACCGCGGGCCCCCGCCCCCCCGGGGGCGGACCCCCCCCCTGGCACCCCACCCCGCCTTGGGGGGGGGGGGGTTGGGGGCCCGGCCCGGCGGGCCCCGACCCCCGGCTGGGGGGAGGGGCTGGGTAGCGGGGTGGTGCGAAAGGGCTAGAGGTCGCCGAAGGTGTCGTACCGGATGTTGGCCGGCGGCACCTCGTGCTGGGCGAGCGTGCGCAGGATGGAACGGACCATGGGGGCGGAGCCGGAGACGAAGCAGTCGTGCGCTGTCCAGGGGCCGTACCGGGCAAGAACCTCGGCCAGGTCGCCCCGCTCGCCGGTGAACTCGTCGTCGACACTGCACGAGGGGAGGACCGAGAGCCAGGGATGCTCGGCGGCGAGTTGGTAGAGCTCGGTGAGACCGTACAACTCGTCCTGGCTGTGCCCGCCGAAGAAGACGTGCACCCAACGGGTGCGGTTGTACAGCGTCAACTCCTCCACCAGCGCCTTGATCGGGGCAAGTCCCACCCCACCCGCGACGCAGAGGATGTCCCGGTTCGACTTGCGGTCCAGTGTCATCGAGCCCATCGGTGCGGCCAACCGGAGCAGGTCGCCGGGCTTGATCTTGCGGACCAGACTGCTTGAGACCCAGCCGGCACCGACCGCCCGTACGTGGAACTCGAGCACGTTCTCCTCGGTCGGCGCGTTCGCGATCGAGTAGGTACGCCAGAGGCGGGGCTGGTAGCGGGGCACTTCGATGCTGACGTACTGCCCCGCCCGGTAGGGCAGCGGGTACTGCAGGGGGCGGCAGGTGAAGACCGCCACGTCCCGGCCCCGACGCTCATGGGTCAGCACCTCGGCGTGCCAGAACGGCGGGTTCGGATCGTCGGCCGCACCCGCGATCATCTTCTCCGAGATCGCCGCGTACGCGTCCTGCCACGCCTGGTCGTACTCGATGCTCCACTGATCACCGCCGGCGGTACGCAGAGCCGCCAGCAGTGCCTCGCCGACCATCGCGTAGTGGTCCGGGCTGACGTGGTACTTGCGGTGGTCACGGCCGAGCCCGCGCAGGAACTCGTCGAACCGCTCCGGATCGTCGAAAGTCTGCATCGCCGAGATCACCGCCTCCAGCAGCCGGTCCCGCTGCCCGGTCATCTGCACCGGGAAGAGCTGACGCAACTGCGGGTTGGAGAGGAAGAGACGAGCGTAGAAATGTCCAGCGATCTTGTCCCGGTCCTCCTCGACCAGGGTCCAACTCTCCTTCAACACCTGCGCCAGGTTGTCCATTGCGCCCTTCTCGATGACGACGTGCGACCGGCGCACGTACGAGCTGATCGGATGGCGGGACGATTGGGCTGTCCGTCTCGATCAGGATGGCCACTCTGCGTGGATCGTGGTCGCACAGATTGTGCGACCAATCCCGAGGTGATGATCAGGGACGGCGGAGGCGGGAAGATTCACCGTCCGAGGGCGGCCGAGTCGCCGCAGCGTGAGGCAGAGTGGTTGGGTGACGGTTGATCTCGCCCGGCCGGTGTCCCGCCGGACTCTCGGCACCGAGGTGCTGCTGGTTCTCGGTGTCTCCCTCGGTCAGTCCGCGGTCTACTCGGCGGTGAACATCATCGGCCGGCTCACCGCCGACCGACCGCTCTCCCAGCAGACCGCGACCCTCAACGCCTCCCAGTCGGCCCGGCCCTGGCTCGACCTCACGTACCAGTTGCTGAACATCCTCTTCGCCCTGGTGCCGGTGCTGCTCGCCGTACACCTGCTCAACCGCGACCGAGGTGACGCCCGACTGACGCTCGGCCTGGACGCCCGGCGGCCCGGCACCGACCTCGGCCTGGGGGTCGGCCTGGCCGCGTTGATCGGCATACCCGGGTTGGGGTTGTTCTTCGTCGCCGCCCAACTCGGGATCAACGCCAACGTGGTTCCGGCCGGTCTGCCGGAGATCTGGTGGGCGGTGCCGGTGCTGATCCTGGCCGCCGCGCAGAACGCGATCCTGGAGGAGATCGTGGTGGTCGGGTACCTGGTGACCCGACTGCGCGACCTCGGCTGGCGGATCGGCGCGGTGATCGCCGCGAGCGCCGTGCTACGCGGGTCGTACCACCTCTATCAGGGCTTCGGTGCCTTCGTCGGAAACGCGATCATGGGAGTCGTCTTCAGCCTCGTGTTCCTGAAGACAAAGCGGGTGTTGCCGCTGGTCATCGCGCACACCCTGCTCGACGTGGTCGCCTTCGTCGGCTACGCCTCGCTGCCCCGAAGCTGGTTCGACTGGCTGTAACGGGCGATGGCTCGCGCGGCCAGCCGCTGCGCTGCCGCCGAGTCGCCCGCCGCGGCGGCGAGCATCGCCGCACCGGGCAGCAGCCGTGCCGCAAGGCGCAGCACCAGCCAGCCACCGGCCTGGGCGGCCAGCGGCGCGGCCAGCCGCCACCCCGCCTCCGCTACCCGGTGCAGGCCACTGTCGTCGCCGTCCGGCCCCGCCGCGAGCGCGGCGTCGAGGGCGCTGCGCGCGGACCGGTCGTCCGGATGCACCTGGGTCAGCACCAGCAGGTCCACCGCCCGCTCCGGATCGGTGGGGTCCAGGCCGTAGGCCGCGGCGAGGTGCAGCACCAGCCCGGCCTGGGTCCAGGAGAGGGCGGCAAGTTCCGCGACGGGTGCGAGGAGGCCGGCGGCGGCCGAGGCGGCGCCGCTCACGCCGGCCAACCGGACGAACCGGGTGGTGATCAACCGGGCCAGGCCATGGGTGCTGGCGGTGGGATAACTCGCCCGGGTCTGCCGAGCCCATGACCCGGCGGCCGGACCCAGACTGTTCACGGCGGCGACGGCCAGCAGTTCGGGGGTGAACCCGGGATGGTCGAGCAGGCGCGCGGCAATCGGTGGTCGGGGAGGTGCGGGCGTACGCGGCTGCGCCGGAACCACCGTTGCCGCGCTGGGGCGCTTCGCCGAGGTGGCCTTGTGACCGGTCCGCTTGGCCACCACAGCCCGAGCCGCTTCAGTGCCGCCGGTCTCGGGGCTGACCGGTTCGGGGCTGACTGCTTCGGGGCTGACTTCGGGGTTGGCTGGTTCGGGGCTGGCTGGGGTGGTGGGCTCGGGCTGGCTCGCTCGGCGGGCACTGGCCTTCCGGGGCGTACCCGCCTTTCGGGGAGTGGCCGATTTTTTCGGTGCGGCCGGCTGCCGAGCCGGGGTCGTCTGGGTCGGGGCGGGAGCCTGCGTCGGGGGCGCCGTGGTGCTCACCTCCGACGGAGTGGTCGCGGGAGGCTCGGGCCCGGTGACCGGTGTCTCCCCGTCGACCGGCCCGGGGGTCGTACCGGACACCGGTGTCGATTGATGTTCCTCGGCGGGAGGCTGGAAGAGCACTGCGGGCGCCACCCTGGCCTTACGGGACCCGCCCTGGGGCGCTACGTCCGGCGTGGGAGACGGTGGGGTGAAGGCCGGCTTCGGGGTGCGGGAGCGTGGCGTCGACTTGGCTCCGGGGCGGCGGCCAGGCGTCGGATCGGTGGGCGGCGGCTCCTCCATGTCCAGCGAGCCTAGTCGGCTTGACCCCACTCCACCTCCCGGAAGCGCCCGTGGACGCGACTCGATCAACCGCTCGACCACGTCCCGGGTACGGCGCGCGGGATACTCGCTTTGCCCCAGCCGGTAGGGGACCTGTATTCTCGGTCGGCGGTGGTCTGCTGGCCACCGGGGAGACTTCGCCTAGTCTGGTCTATGGCGCCGCACTGCTAATGCGGTTGGGGTCTTAAAGCCCCTCCCGGGTTCGAATCCCGGAGTCTCCGCGCGAGATCGGTATGTGTATGCTGATCGAGCACATGCGCCCGTAGCTCAACGGATAGAGCATCTGACTACGGATCAGAAGGTTAGGGGTTCGAGTCCCTTCGGGCGCACAAGATCAAAGGGCGTCTGACCTGCGGAAACGCGGGTCAGACGCCCTAATTGTTAGTGGGGTGTGGACACCCGTTGTCACGTCCGTGTCACACCTGCACCGTCACTCTCCGTGGTGACTCAATGATCATCATGCCTCTGACCTGGGGTTTTGCTGTCGTTCTGTTGGTCCGGCTTGGCTGGCTCCTCTGATTTTTTGGCCGTCCTGGCGGCCTTGCGGGCTGCGCGGCGGATGGCTGTGCGGCGGTCTCGGGCTGCCTTGCGGATGAGTTCAGCGGTAGCGGCGGCTGCCTCGTGTTGTGCGGCTGGTAGCACACTGGTGTAGACGTCGGCGGTGGTATCTATCCGCGAATGACCCAGTTGGGCCTGGATGATTTTGAGGTCCGCCCCGGCGCCATGGGCCAGGGAAGCGGCGCCGTGGCGTAGGTCGTGTAGTCGAATAGGTGGCAATTGCGACCTTTTGATGAGAATTCCCAAGCGATGTGTGAAGTACCCGGGGTGGTAGGGCTGGCCGTCCGGTCGGGTGAAGACGTAGCCGGTGTCGTAGTACGCCTGCAGGGTCTCGACCCGCCAGCTGCGAGTCCACCCGCCGCTGCTGGACCCTGAGCTACCCAGACGAAGGCTTCCACGGGCTTGTCAAGCTATCCGTGGGTGAGGGTGTAGCCGTTTCTTGGTTTGTTTGTGCTGGTCAGAGGGGTAGGCGTCCGGGGAAGTGGATGGCGAGTGCGTTGAGGGCTCGTTTCCAGCCCCAGGTGCCGGTGCCGGTGTTTCCTCCGCGTTGTCGGCTGATGTTGCGGATGCCGAGGTAGAGGAGTTTGAGGGCGGCGTCGTCGGTGGGGAAGTGTCCTCGGGTTTTGGCGATCTTCCGTAGTTGGTAGTTGATCGACTCGATCAGGTTCGTCGTGTAGATGATCTTCCGGATGTCGGTATCGAAGGTCAGGAACGGCACGAACTCGTTCCAGGCGCGTTCCCAGGCCGCGACGATGCCGGGGTACTGCCGTCCGTGGACCCGGGTGAACTCGGCCATCGCTGTCTCGGCGGCGTCGGCGTTGACCGCGGTGTAGATCGGTCGGAGCGCTGCGGCGATGGTGCGCCGGTCGTTGTAGGAGACGTAGCGCATGCTGTTGCGCAGCAGGTGAACCACACATGTTTGAACCACCGCGTCGGGCCAGTCGGCGGCGATCGCGTCGGGTAGGCCGGTCAGCCCGTCGCAGCAGACGATCAACGCGTCCCGCAGGCCACGTTGACGCAGGTCGGTCAGTACCCGTAGCCAGAACTTCGCGCCCTCGGTCTCCTGGATCCACACCCCGAGGACGTGTTTGTAGCCGTCGACGTCGATCCCGACGACGAGGTGAGCGGCCTTGTTGACCACGGTGCCGTTGTCCCGGACCTTGATCCGGATAGCGTCGACATACAGGATCGGATACACCTCGTCGACCGGCCGGTTTTGCCAGGCACGTACCTCGTCGGCGACGACGTCGGTGATGTTCGCGACCGTCTCGTGGGACACCTCGGCGCCGTAGATCTCGCCGAGGTGGTCCCGGATATCCCGGGTCGACATGCCCCGGGCATACAGGCTCAGGATCGCCTCGTCCATCTGCCCGAGCCGCCGGCGTCGTTTCGGCACGATCCTCGGCTCGAACGACGACCCACGGTCCCTCGGGACCTGGATCCGCACCGGTCCGGCCGTCGTGATCACGGTCTTGGCCGAGTGCCCGTTGCGGTGGTTGCCGACACTCACCCCGTCCGGCGCCTCGCCCCGTTCATAGCCGAGGTGTTCGGCCATCTCGGTTTCCAACGCCCGTTCAAGTACCGCGCCGATCATCTGCTGGATCAACCCACCCGGCCCGTCGACGGCCAGCCCTCGCCGGTTAGCGTCGGCCAGTAACGCGTCAACTGTCTCCGGCGGGAGCAGACCCGCCACCCGTGCCGCCGCCTCGCTATCAGCGATCACCGCCGATGGTGTTGCCGCCTCGGAGCCGATCACCGGATCCTGAGATACATCCATGATTGTCATGCGGGAGTCCCTTCTGAACAGGCAAGACACATCCTGCCTGTCCGATCAGGCCACCCCTCACCCACGGTTCATTTGACACGCCCGCTTCCCTTCCACCTCGACGTCCTGCCCACCATCCCGGACGCCGACCTGCCGCCCACCGGCATCCTGCTCATCGACAAGCAACTGCGGCTGTGGCAGCACTCCAACCCGATCGGCTACGCCACCTGGTTCCAGCAGCAGTCGCAGCTCGATCGCCGCCTCGTCGAGGCGAAGCGGCACGCGAACGTCGCCGACGTGCCCGACTGGCAGGTGCGCAGCACCCTGCAGCGGGCCGTGCAGATCCTCAAGTGGCACGCCATGCTGTACTTCGCCGACGACACCGACCACCGGCCCCCGTCGATTCTCATCACTACCCTCGCCGCCCGCGCCTACCTCGGCGAGTCCGACCTCTTCACCGCCACCCGCGCCGTCATGGACCGGATGAACGCGTACGTCGAGAACCGCCACGGCCAGTTCTGGGTGCCCAACCCGGCGCACGAGGACGAGAACTTCGCCGACAAGTGGAACGAGTATCCGGAGCGGCGCAAAGCCTTCCTCCGCTGGCACAACGACCTCGCCGTGCTGCTCGACGAATTCGTGCATCTGCAGCACAAGGGACTCCCGACCCTCGCCGCCCGGATGTCGGAAAGCTTCACCGCCGACGCCGTGCAACGCTCCTTCCAGCGGCTTGCCGAGCGCCGGACCATCGAGCTGAAGACCGGCAAGTTGCACATGGCCACCGGCGGCCTGCTCACCACGACCGCATCCGGACCGCGCGTCCCACGACACACATTCCATGGTTAGCATCCCCACCCGCGCGGTTAACCTCACCAGGCAGCTCGTCGCGATCACCACCGTGCTGCCCAACGCCGAAGGCGCCGTCCGCGGCGGCGAGCTCACCTGCACCGTCCGGCTACAGCCGTCGCCGGCCAGCCGGACCTACACCGTGCGTCTGACCTACCGGCACGGACTCCGTCCCAAGGTCACCGTCATCGACCCTCCTGTGCTCGAGTTGCACTCAGACGCGGAGGCGCTCCCGCACGTCTACCCCGGCGACGAGCTGTGCCTGTACTACCCGGGCGAGTGGAAACACCACATGCTCCTGGCGACCACGATCCTGCCCTGGACCACCGAATGGCTCCTGCACTACGAGCTGTGGCTCATCATCGGGTATTGGGCGGGCGGCGGCGACACTCACGCGACCGAAGGGGCAGTGCACTACCGACCGAACCGTGGCGCCTGACCACCGACCATGTCGGCTCTGGCTCACTTTCGGTGGTGACATTCCGTAGCGACCTCGCAGATGCGCGCGGGGACCGATGACGCTGATGTCTCGGGGTCTTCGCCGGAAGCGCGCGACCCGACTCGCTGCCCTGTTTGCCCTGGTTGCACCAATTTAAACAGCGCCGCCACCCAGCCGTTGAGATCGCTACTCTCTGCTACCACCGAAAGTGAGCCAGAGCCGAAATCTACGCAGTCCCGCCTTTAGATCCACACTTCCCCATTATCCTGCGGCGACGTTCTGGCCATCGGCTGTCGGGTGGCCGACATTTCCGCTCGGCCGCCGGAGTCGTCGTACCCGCGAGGCATACTCGCCCGGAGTCAGGTTTCGCGTCGAGCCGTGAGGATGACGGGTAGTGTCTCGAGGCAAGAAGGTCAGCCGGCAAACCCTTATCGGTGAGGCTGGCATGGCGCTGATCCATACCCGGGTGACCGCGATGGGCTTCCTCTTCGAACCACACCGGCTCGATCATGGAATTGACGGCCGCATCGAGCTCATCGATCCCGTTACTCAAGAGGCTCTCAACCTGACGCTGCTGGTGCAGAGCAAGGCCAGCACGCTGCCGTTCCCGGGCGAGACCGACACGTCCTTCCGCTACACCTGCCGCGAACGCGACCTCCACTACTGGCTGGGCGGCAACGCCACGGTCATCCTGGTCCTATCGCACCCAGACGACAACGAGGCCTGGTGGGTCGACATCCAGGCCGCCTTCGCGGATCCGGCGCGACGGGCTTCCCGTACGGTTACGATCGACAAGCGCCGGCAGGTGTTCGATGCCTCCGCTGCCCCCGAGCTCCTGCGGCGCGCGACGAAATCCTGCTATTCGTCCGGAGTGGACGAGGGCCCTGGCCGCCTGATATCCGAGGCGGGGAGCCCGTTCGCCCTCGAGGTTCACGAGGCGATCACCCCGTTCGGCGACACCACCGACCTCCCCGAGCTGCCGCCGTACGTTCCCCGCCAGCACGACGGTGATCTCGAGAAGATTGTGCAGAAGGCGGCCGCTGGCACCAGCGGAATCGCACTGCTGCTCGGCAACTCCTCGACGGGAAAGACCCGCTCGGCCTGGGAACAGATCCACCGCCTGCCGAGCCATTGGCGCCTGTGGCACCCGGCGTCGCCCGACGAACTGGTCGAGCGGTTGCCGTCGGTCGGGGCGCATACCGTGCTGTGGCTGAACGAGTTGCCTCGCTATCTGTACACCGACGACGTTCGCCGGGATGAAACGATCGCGGCCGGGTTGTCGGAAGCGCTCCGCAGCGCCGACTGCACCCCCGTACTGATCCTGGGGACGCTCTGGCACGAGTACCGGTTGCGCCTGGCCCCGGCCGAGGTCGAGATCGGCAGCGAGACCCGACCGAACGCGCGGATCCTCGTCACAGGCAACCTGGTTCCCGTCCCGGAGACCTTCGGTGCCGTCGAGTCGGGCCGACTCGCCGAGGCCGCGGTCACCGACGCCCGCCTCGCCGAGGCCCTAGCCCGGGCCGAGGAAGGGCACATCACTCAGTACCTCGCCGGCGGCCCCGCGCAGATCCAGCGGTATCGAACGGCCGACCCGGTGGCCCGAGCCGTGTTGCACGCCGCGATGGACGCCCGCCGTCTCGGTTGGGGCGAAGTCTTACCAAGGGGCTTCTTGGCCGCTGCGGCCCAGTCCTACCTGACCGACCTGCAACGTGCCACCCTGCCGATCGACTGGTTCGACCGTGCCCTTACGGACTATCTACTTCCGCTGTGTCAGGGCGCCCGGGGACCGTTGTCGCGGGCCGGCGACGACTTCCGGCTCGCCGACTACTTGGAGCAGCACGGCAAGCGCACCCGCCAGGGCAGCCGCCCACCGGACGGTTTTTGGGCGGCCGCGCTGCGCGACGACGTCACCGGCGGGGATGCGGTGGCCATGGCCAGGGCGGCGTACCGGCGCGATCGGCGGGAGATCGCCCACCGGTTGGCGTTGGAGGCGGCGGTCCGCGGTGATCGAGCCGGATTGGCCACCTTCGCAGCGATGGTGGAAGAGGACGAGGGCCGCGACGAGGCATCGCCGTACCTCGAACTCGCGGCGCAGAACGGAGATACCCGGTCGCAGCTTGTTCTTGGTCACCGATGAGAGGACTCGGGCGACTACGACGCCGCCGAAGCCTGGTATTCCCTCGCGGATGACGGCACCAACCCGCACGCCCTCGTCGGCTTGGCATCAGTGCACGCACGCCAAGGGCGGTACGAGGTCGCCGACGAGCTCTACCAGACCGCCCTGGCCAACGGCGGGGCGCGAGAGGTGGAATACCAGGCCCGCGACCTCGCCGAACGCGACGAACACGACGACGCTCTCCGGCTCGCTGAGGAGTCGTTCCAGCACGGCAACCGGGAGGCGCTCACCGGGCTGGCGTGGCGGTACACCGGCCCGGACCTGCCACGCGCCTTCGCCGTGATGCGGCGCGCGATGGCACTCGGCTTCGACGATGCGATTACCGAGATGGTCATTCTCGCCACGACGGCCAACGACCCCGCGCTCGTCACGAGGTACTGCGACCTCGCGATCGAGTCGGGCCATCCCAATGCCCAGCGTGTGGCCGGGCATGTCCTCGCGCGGTCCGGTGACGAGCGCCGAGGCGAGGCTCTGCTCTGGCGTGCCTTCAACGGCGGCCTGCACCGGTCACTGTTCGAGCTGGCAGAGCTCCGCGAGCGGCAGGGTCGCGTCCGTGCCGCGCGCCGACTCTACCGGCGGCTGACCAGCGTCGGGCAAGTCTTCGCACTGGTCAAGCTGGCCGCCTCGTACGAGCAGGCGGGCGACCAGGCCACCGCCGAGCATCTGGCCGCAAAGTACGCACGGCTGGAACACCTGGGACCGAAGGACAGCGGATGGCATTGGGTCGCCAAGGCGCGATACCGACGCGGCGACCATGCCGGCGCGAAGAGACTGTTGGGACGGCTCGCGTCCGCCGGCGACACCCACGCTCTGGTCACGATGGCCGAATGGGCCATCAAGACCGGCGATCGGCCGGAGGCCGAGGCGGCGGTGAATCGAGCCATCGACAGCGGGGCGCCCGGAGCGAAGAAGCTCCTGCTGCAACTGAGGCAGTCGTCAGAATAAGCCGAGCTGACCGGGTATCGGCTCCTCCCGGCTACAGATCTTGAATGGCCAGGTTCGTCCGATGTGGTCTGTGTGATGGGCCTTGGGCTGGGGTAGATCGATGGGATGAGGTATCCCGATGGAGGTGGGTTGTCCGCGCGGGGGCGGGCACAGCGTGAGGCGGTACGACACCAGGCGGCCGGGTGGTTCGCCCAGGATGTGTCGGTACCGGAGATCGCGGCGCGGTTGCGGGTGTCGCAGACGGCGGTGTACGGGTGGCGCAAGCGGTGGCGGGCTGGTGGTGAGCAGGCCTTGGCCTCGAAGGGGCCGGGTGGGTCTCGGTGCCGCCTGGATGAGGGCCGGCTGCGGCGGCTGGCCGATGCTCTGGAGGAGGGGCCGGCGGCGTACGGCTTCGGTAGTGATCAGCGGTGGACGCTGGCGCGGGTGTCGGACCTGATCGCCCGGATGTTCCGTATCCGGTACACGCTGCGTGGCACGGCGAACATCATGTACCGGCTGGGCTGGTCGGTGCAGGTCCCGGCGCGTCGTGCGGTCGAGCGTGACGAAGCCGCGATCACCACCTGGCGGCGGGAGACGTGGCCGGCGGGAAAACGGTAGCGGCGCAGCGGCAGGCGTGGCTGGTCTTCGAGGATGAGGCTGGTCAGACGTTGCGCCCTCCGAAGGCACGCACCTGGGGACCACGCGGGCACACCCCGGTCGTCCCGGTGTCGGGCAAAGGCTCCGGCCGCGTCTCGATCGCCGGGCTGACTTGTTACCGGCCTGGGAAGCGATCCCGGTTGATCTACCGGACGATCGCGCACCGCGGCCGGAAGAACGAGCGCCGCAGCTTCAGCGAACGCGACTACATCGCCCTGCTCGACGCCGCTCACCAGCAGCTCGGCGGCCCGATCGTGTGCGTCTGGGACAATCTGAACACCCACGTCTCCGCCGCCATGCGCAAGTTGCTCGACGCCCGGGACTGGCTGACCGTGATCCGACTACCGGCCTACGCCCCGGACCTGAACCCGACCGAGGCAGTCTGGTCGCACCTCAAACGCAGCATCGGCAACCTCGCCGTGACCGGCGTCGACCATCTCCTCGCGATCATCAAGAACCGACTCAAGACCATCCAGTACCGCACCGACCTACTCGACGGGTTCCTCGCTCACACCGGACTGACCCTCGAACCCGGCACAACCTGACCATTCAAGATCTGTAACCGTCGAGGGCGCCGTTGGAATGGGCCGGTCCGCTTCCTCGATTTCTTCGAGGCAGGCCAGCATCGGCCGGTATCGGTAGCAAACGGCTGCGCGAGCACTTGGACCGCTTGAAGTTCTACGGCAAAACGGCTACGGCCTGAAGTTCGATCAGGATCGCGCCCGCAATGTATTGGACGACTTCCGAACCGGCGGCATGTCCGACGTCGATGTCATCGTGAGCGCGCTCGCAGCGTTGCACGTTTCCGTACGGGGCAGAAGATCCGCGAACTGGCGAAGAGGCAGATGCTCCGACTCGCGTGGCAGACAGGGGCTGCACGGGGTCGTCCTGCTGCCCTTACCTAGCCCAAATGTGGTGCCAAGACCTTGTCGTCAACGTCGCGGCCGGTTTGGCGCGGTGACCCCGACGCGGCCTGTCCGGCGCTGTCGCAATGAGCGATCGGGTGCTGTGATGCCGACGGGCCGGGTGATCAGGCACCAGAGCAGCGAGATCGCCGAGGTCCGGCGGTGGTTTCGGGCTTCATGCCGCAGCTCGCCGCGAGACACCACCACATCGAGGCAAGACCATCGGGCGATGTGGTTCGGCAGAGGTTGCTACGGATCAGAAGGTTCAAGGTTCGAGTCCCATCGGATACAAAATCGAGAGATTGCCGATCTCGGGGTCGAGTTGGCCTCTACGTGCCAGCCGCGACGTCGACAAGAAGGGCGAGGGTCTGCTGCACGCGGTCTTCTGCGACAGTCCCGGTGACGCGAACGGCACGTTGCTGGTGGACCGGGCAGCAGCAGTTGGCCAAGCGAATTACGGGTCCGCGCTGGACGGTGAGATCACCGACCATGTCGGCTATGACAAGCACGGCCGCGCAGGTCGGGGCAGTGGGAACAGCCGTAACGGCAGCCGGATGAAGATGCTGCTCACCAACGTCGGGCCGGTCGAGGTCCGGGTTCCGCGGCAATGGCGTCCGTGATCTTGCCATCGCGCCGTCCTGGGGTCGTGGCGTAGCACCACGCCTTGATCAAAGACAGGACCAGGGCGGGGAATGAGGGACCGTTTCAGGAACCACGCCGAGCAGCAGGCCGCCGGCGCTGGCGAAGGCGACCGAGCCGGCCGCGAGAACGGACGGTGAAGCTGGGTTCGTTGATGTCGTAGGTCCGGGCTGCTGGCAGCCCGAACGTAAGCGGACGCGGCGTGAGAGCTCGGTTCGCGCTATGGCAGCGGCTCGGCGAGGTGGTGCAGCGTGCGTTGGTTCTGGTCGCGGAACCAACTCTGCCCCCAGACCTGGGCGTTGGGCGGCTGCCCAGTCGCGGTTTCGATGATGTGGCTGATTAGCCGGATCAGCCGCCACCGTGAACCGTCGTGCGCCCATTCAGCGGGACCGGAGCTGTCGTTGTGCCAGCGCACACGGGCACGGTCGGGGTCTGCCGCCAGCCAGGCACGGATGGTTTCGCGGTCCTGGCCGACCTGGTCGGGTACGACAATGGTCAGTTTGGTGCCATCGGGGATGGTTCCGTGGGCGATCAGCCGATCCACGGCGGAGGCCCGACGAACTTTCGCGGCCTGCGCGACGATCTGGGTGCCACTGCTCGAGCGCGGACGGACCATGTACTCCTCCGCGTCCGGAACCGGCAGGAGCTGCGCTACCGACAAGACGGTCTCTCCACCACTGGTGCGGTAGAGCTGGTAGCGGACGAGTCGAATGTCAATGCCGGACTCGTACAGGTAGAGGGCGGCGTTGGTAGCCGTTGGTCCGAAGTCGCCGGCCATGAGGATGATCCGTGGCGTTCGCAGTGTCTCGTCAGACACGCCTTCGGCCCAATCCTTCAGCTGTGCCAACGCCTCGTCGGCGGTCGTGTCGCCGCCAAGGTGAGCCGCGTGGACCTCGGCGAGACTGTCGAGGCTGAACAGGCGGGCCATAGCCGCGTAGTTGATCGCCTGCATCGTGACGGTGTCTGGGGCGCGGTCCCGCTTGAGTTCGACGACAACGAGCCGTCCGGCCCGGTCCAGACCCAACACATCGAGCCGGTCGATAGCCGGCGTGCCGCCGGCTGTCATCCAACGCCCGTATTCGAACGTGACGACCTTCATATTACCGTCGATAAGTTCGGGATGGTCGATGACCCATTGCTGCAGGTGTTGACGTTCAAGTAGGCCAGCCTCGACCAGCGAGATGCGCCGTGCTGGTACCGCGTTGACGCCATTCACCGTGAACACGATCTCGTCAGGCACGGGCGACGCCTCCTTGTGAGCTGGTCGGATGTCGTGGGTGGTTGAGCTGCCGGAGGTCCTGCCACGTGCTGAGGTAGGCCCAGCCTGTCGCGGTCCTCGCTCCGGAATGCTAATCACGCGGTCGCCGTACTCGATATCGTCGCAAGTCACAGCCCTACAACCGCCAGACGTGCCGTAGCCGGCGTTGCAGTTCCAGGCTGCGGCCCGGCGCCTGGCCTGCCGGGCCAATCTCTACGCTCTCCTGCCAGCGGTCAACCCGCCCTACATAACCCGGCCATGGTGTCATCCGAAGGCAGATGGCGCCGCCAGGGCGAAGGGACAACCGTCGCCGTCAAGACCGAGACTCTTCCGCTGTGTCAGGCGGGCCGGGCGCGGCGCGAGGACCGCGATTGCCTGCAGGACGCCGCTGAGTTGGTGGAGGCCCTGTCGGTCTGGTCGCGCCCTAGCTTGAGGCACCTGGTTCTGGCGGTGTGCGCCGACGGCTCGACGCTCTCGGTGAGGTGCCGCCGATGGCTGGTTGTGTCCAAGCGTTTCGTCCTCCCGGGGTCCACCAGGGACAGGTATCGGAATAGCATCGCCAGTACCAGTCGTCTGAGCGTCGGCGGCGCAGGTCCACCTTCGCGCCTCCGCACACGCCGCAGCGCGGCGGTGCGGCGAATTGGGCGGCGTGTTCGTGCTCGAGAAGTTTCCGGGCGAAGTGAGCACCTCGAACGGTGAGCATCACTTCGCGCGTCCAGCTCTGCGACAGTGAGTTGAGACTGCCCAGCAGTACCGTTTCCTCATCGATTATGACGGGCGGCGCGAGCCAGCGCGGTGCCGGCCGCGTTGGAGATCTCCCAGTCAGCGCGGTGTGTGGTTTTCCTTTGCCGGCGCGGTCCCAGCGGCCCGCCACACGGGCCGTCGGCACCGCGCTGCTACGCGAGGCGATGGTGCTGCGCGGGCGTGGCTCCGGTCCCGACCGTCAGTCCAGCAGCCGCCGAACAGGCCGGGCGTGATGCATTGCGACCGCCAGGACCGCCGTCATTCCGGCCACCGGAGGCAACAGCCACCACCAGCCGAACGGGCTACCGTCATGGATCCCCGACACCCAGGCCGCACTGATTGCGATGGCCCCTGACACCAGGAAACTGGCAAAGGGTGGCACCATCAGACGTACCGCCAGCAGGCGACGGTGTACCGGGCGAGCGCCGGCAGCGGCGTACATCGAGCGCTGGCGAATCTGGCTGGTGGAGATGACCGCGCCGACGCCTATCCACAACAACCCCACCGCAGCAGCGCCCACCGTCGCCGTCCAGACGCCGATCGTCAACTCCGGTAATTGTTCGTCGAGGAGTTCCGACGTCTGGGCGGTGGTGGCGAGCCGCGCCACGGTGGCGCGGAACTGCGCCCGGGACGACTCCTCCAAGGTTTCGAAGTCCAGCAGTGCGAGCAGTGTCGCGTCGGATGGTCGTAGTCCGTACCGCTTGGCGATCTCGCTGTCCGGAGCGATCACGACCCCAGGCATGTTGCCGCCCAACGTCTCGTCAATGGAAGCGGACACTACGTCGAGCGACTTGATCGCCGATGTCTCCCGATCGAAGTCGATAAGGCCGATCCGATTGCCCTCAACCAGCCCCGGGTCCGCCCACGCTTCGTCCGGGCGCAGATCGGTCGACAGGGCTACGGTGTTGACGGGGGAGGAGGTCTCCTTCGGCAGGCAGCTCAGATGATCCATCGGGTTCTGACCACCCGATGCGCGCATGCATCCGATGAGTTTCGCGCCGGATACCCGGAGGGTGTGGGTGTCCTCCACCGGAAGTTGATAGGTCGTCGTCTGGCCACCGCCCAAGCGAAGGTATTCGTCTCGAAGTGCCTCGGCTGCAGAACTGGTGACGTTGTAGACGAGAAACGAGCCTTCAGGTTGCACGGCAGGCGAAGAGCGGATGCTGGCGATCCCAGCATGGGTGATGTAGGCCGAGTAGTAGGCGGTGCCCAACGACAGCAGTGAGGCGAGCACCCCGGCCAGGGCGAACGGCGTGGTGAGTGTGAGTAGCAGACGACGTGTGGCGGGCGGCACGCCGATCGACGAGAGCGGTACGGCCAGGGCCGGCACGGCGAGGGCAAGCAAGATTCCACCAGGCATGGCCGCCTCGACCGGCAAGATGTCGACAAATGGCAGCAACATGAAAGCGAAGCCGAGCGCGGCGAGGGCTGACCCCAACCACGGCCGTGGTCGCCAGGTTGTCCCGTACCGCGGGCGGTAACGCCGAATGAACGCGGACAGTCCGGCCCCTACGCTGGCGCCGGCCACGACCACAACCAGGATGATGATCAGCGACGACCACGGGACGGTCAGCGAGGTCCACTCCTGGCCGACCAGCTTCGCTGCGCTGGACACTGAGAAGGACAGGCCGGCAAGCGCGAGGGCTGCGCCCGCGACCAGGCCGGTCACGATTGCGAGCAGGGCCATGACGAGCGGCAGCAGGTTCGCACTGGAGGGTTTCAGCCCAGCGGCGGCGAGCGCGGCCGACTCCTTGCGGGTGGCGCGTGCGACTGCCGCGAGAAGCAGGAGAGCTAACACCGCCGCGAGGATCACGATCACTCGGGACATCTGACGTACGGCCAGGAAGAGTGTCGACTCGAACTCGGTCGCCCGGTCTTCCGCGAGGATGGACGTGGTACGGGCGGCAAGGTGGCCACGTTCCACCAGCGGTTCCAGGGTCGGGTCGGAGAACGGCCGTTGATCCGTGAGCCAGAGATCGGCATCGGCGGTGGGCAAACTGGAGCTCAGAATCACGACACCGTCGTGCGAGTGGTCCTCCGGTTTTGCCACGACCCCGGTAAGTCGGACGACCTGCTGACGGGAGTCCCAGGACACGGTGACCGTGTCGCCGACCGACACCGCGAGGACCCGGGCCAGGTGCGTCGAAATCGTCGCCTCACCGTCTCGGCTGGGAAATGCGCCTTCACGAAGTACTCCGACGGGGAGTGCGTCCCGGAGCAGTCGAACCGAGGCGGTGCTCTGCCGCACCGTGGACGACACGGACCCGTCGGCGTCCCACACCGGGTGGAGGTCAGAGTTGGCGGCGAGCAGCTCGGCCGCCGATCCAGGGTTGGTCACTTGTAGGGCATACCGCTGGTTGCCGTTGTCAGCGCGTACCGAGGTTGCCACCGCGTCACGGGACGACTGGGTGAAGGTCGCGAGCGTGCTTCCGGAGGCGTTCAGCACCAGAAAGGTCAACAGCACCGCGAGTAGGAGTCCACGGTGATAGATGGCGAATCGCAGCGCCAGGCGGGCGGCCAGGCTCATACCAGGGTCTCCGCTGCGATCGCGCACCCGTCTTGGAGGACGATGGTACGGTCCATCATCTGCGCCACGTTGTGGTCGTGAGTGGCGACGACAACGCAGACGTCGTCTCGGGTCGCGAGACCCCGCAGTAACGCGGCGACGGACTCGGAGTTCGCCCGGTCGAGGGCGCCGGTTGGCTCGTCGGCCAGGACGACGGATGCCCCCACGACCAGGGCACGTGCCAGCGCTACCCGCTGCTTCTCGCCGCCGGATAGCGCCTGGGGCATACGTTTCATCTTGTCGGCGAGGCCGACCGAGGCGAGAGCTTCCTCGATGCGGTCCGGTTGGAAGGCGACACCCCGTACCTCAAGGGCGAGCCGGAGGTTGTCCCGCACCGAAAGGAAGTCGACGAGGCGGTGATCCTGATGAACGAGCGCGACTCTTGGGTCGGTGGTGCCGCGGCTCGTGCGAATCGGTGTGTCATTGATCCGGACGCTCCCCCGGTCTGGTTTTTGAAGACCGCTGAGGACCCGGAGCATTGTCGACTTGCCACTCCCACTCGGACCCATAAGGGCGACGGTTTCTCCGGCCGCGACGTCGAGGTCGACCTTGACCAGCGGCATTGACACGATGCGGCCGGCGGCATACGAAACCGCGACCGACTGGCATGACAGCATCTATTGGAGGCTCTCTGGTGGAGGTAGCAGTCTTGGGATGTGCCCGTACGGGCGGGTGAAGAGCGGGCAGGGCAGTGGCAATTGATCGCCGCTGCCCTGCCGTGAACGAATCGACTCGTGACTCAGTAGTCCCGGAGGCTGGTTCCGACGCGCTCATAATTTCCGGTGGCCCAAGCGCTGTAGTGGTTCGTGTTCGTGTTGCGGAACCACGAGGTTTCCTTGTCGCAGCAATACGCCATGTCCACGAAACCGCGCGCTTCGCTGGCGGCTCCAAGGCTGGTGCAGTTGGCGATCACCCGAACCTGGTCTGGGTACCAGGTGACGACGCGAACGTCTTTAAGTGCACTGCAGTCGCCAGATGCCGCGCTAGCGGGAGCGGTCTGACTGAACGCTACTCCGCTCGTCAACAGCGTGGCTGCGAACATGACCCTCGAAAATTGTTTGACACGTGCCCACTCCACGTTCATCCCCGCGTGCCTTCCTTCGATGGCTCGGTGTCTTCGATAAGACCGGCCGGGCCCAGCATGCCATCTAAGATCGACCATGTCTAACATTGTGATGTGGATCACGCGAACCTTTTTTGCTTGACGGATGGGATGTTGATCCCGGAACAATTGAACGGCAGTGGCTTGGTTCGGCGCGATGTCACCTGAATTCAGCATGGCGTGTTTTGCGCTGGCCTCTTGCTAATCGGTATCCAGGGAGGCGGAATATTCCGCGCTCCTCTAACCCTTCTATCGGGAGGTCTTCTTGACGGCTTCGACGGATATGGCGAAAAAGGGTTTGGGTCGGGCCAGTAGGCGGAAACTGGCCGGCGCCGCGATGATATTAGCCGCAACCGCGGCACTGGTTGCCGTGGCGACTCCGGCGTCAGCTTTGACGCCGCCCCGATCTGGTCCTGGCGCAACGAACATCATCCAGTCATTCCGGAACGGTGGTGGGTGGAACGTTCCGTTCAGGACGGGGAACAACAGTTTCGGGGAGCAGCACATCCGGATTGGCGGAAGCACCGGAAACACGGCGAATCACGAACTGAGCAGCTTCGCCAAGACCCAGTGGGGGGAGGCGATCTCAAAGCCATGGATCACCGGCCGTTTCCCCGGTGCCGAGGTCTACAGCCACCAGTACAAAACACCGGGGGGCACCAACCGGACTATGTGTGTTGTCGTCGACACGAACGACTACACCTACGCCAACAGTAATTATGGTTATAAGGGGATCATCACGGCGTTTTGGATCAACGGGCACTACTCCACCGCTACCTGCAACAGCAGCCCGGGCTGATCTTTGACGCTGTACTAGACTGAGTCGGTCGGCGCGCTGCGGATTCTTGATGAAATCCGTGGCGCGCTGGCTCCTGTCGGCGAGGAGGGCAAGCGGTGTCCCGCAGTATAACGGCGAATGTTTACTTCAGGCCGGACCGATCCATGCATCTTGTCCTGGAAGGGCCGGATGGTCTCATCGATGCCGGGACTACCCGACACTCGGGCCACCTTGGTCGGATGGCCCAGGAGGCCGCCTCCGCCGCGTACGGACCAGGGCCGATAGATGTAGCGATCCTCGTCGACCGGCCGCCTTGGCTGCAGGAAGGCGCGGTCGTCCGGCCGGATCCCGCAGCCGTTGACCCCGGTGAAGCGCCCGCGTATCCCTACGGTCAGGTCGTCGGATTCTTGCCGGTCGGTGGTGTCATCGTCGTGCACCCCGAATCCGGCTCCGCTGTGTACGCGCCCGAGGACCTGGTGGTGTGCGACCCAAGATCAATAGATCCGGCTGTTCTTGACGACATTGTGCGACGCACTGGCATTGCCACGTCCGAAGGGTGAGGTACGCGGAACCATGTGCCGTGCCTTGAACTGTAATCAGGAGCGGTGATGGATCACCGCTCCTGATTACAGTCACTGGTCCAAGGTCATTCGTCTCGTAGGTCGATTCCCACGCTCTCGTAGTTGCCCGAAGCGTACGCGCTGTAGTAGTCCTTGTTGATCGTTGTGAACCATGCAGTCTCCTTGTTGCAGCAGGGGAACATATCAACGAAACCGCGCGCCTCGGTGCCGCCGGCGATGTGCGAGCACCTGGCGATCACTCGAATCTCATCCGGCGCCCAGTCGCGAATCTTCACGTCTTTCCGGGCATCGCAGTTTCCTGCTGCAGCAGGTGCCACGTCTCTTGCGGCAGCAGGGGAGCTCTGTATCAAAACGAGCCCGCTGGTCGCAATACCGATGGCCAATGTCGCGTGGGCAAACCTTTTGGCGCGTGTCAAAATGATAACCACCCCGAGTGTTTCCTTCCGTGTGTGGAACACGTCGAATACGCGTCCCCGGCAAGGTCATCATCAATATATGACACGATGGGATGCTCGGCAAGGGATCCTGTCGTGCTTTCACGCCAGCACGCTCATGACAGCCGTCCACCCCTATGAAGGTATGCCCTTAACGCGCACCCGCTGTCGGTGCTCCGACCTGCGGAAATGTTCTCCGCGAGTGAGTATCGGGTCGTTGAAAAACACCCGCCGTCGCTGTGCATCTGCCCCGAATCCTGAAGCCACTGCTGCGCCGTGGTCAGCCCACGCAGCCGTTCGTCATCGACGCTCTGTGCTTTGTTCCCGTACCACATGACACCACGGGTCAGTCAAGGTCAACGTCCCCGGGCTGGACCACTAGCTTGATCTTCAACCCATTCGGCGTGGGCGGGGATTGGAGGACTCAGTTTTCTTTGTAGCCGGTGTCCTGATATTCATGGTGGTCGTGGTGTGGGCGTCGTGGCGCGGGGTGGGGTGGTTGTTGCGGCGGCCAGGTGGTCGCCCTGTTCTTCGCCGGGTGGGTTTGGGTGCGCCGGCGGGGTTGGGGTCGTCGCGCGTAGGTGTCGGTGTCCTCGGCGGACGCGGGCGGGTGGCCGGCGCTGCGGTGGCACGGGGTTGTCCCAGGCGAGGCGCCCGTTGGCGGCGAGGGGACGGGGCAGACGGAGTTGGGTGTAGGCGCCGAGGATCAGCCAGGTCCAGCGGTCAGCGGCCTGTGGGCTGCGGATCTTGGGGCAGGGCCCAGTCGAGGGTCTGTTCGACAGGAGGAACGTCTGTTTGATGTCGAAGCGGCGTAGGAACGTCTGCCGGAGTGGGTCGTCGGCCGGCGTGGCTTTGACGCCGGGCCACCACAGCCACACCAGCTCCGGGGTCGCGCCGCTGGGTAGATACCCGACTTCCAAGCGGATGACGGTTCTCTCGATGACCGGCAGTACCCTCGTCGAGTTGATTCAGGCGGATCGGTGGGTTAATCGTGGGTGTAGCCGGTCCCAGGCCCGAGCCCACGCTGTGCCGCAGAGGCGGGTCTCGGCGAGGGTGGCTGTCCGGCTCGCCCCACGTGGCGAGGATCACCGAAGGTGAACTCGCCGCCGTGGCGGGGTGGCTGGCCGATCATCCCGGCCAGTCGACGGGACCGCCCGACGTAGGACCCGGCATGAGTGCATCCGAGCGAGGATCTGCACGGGCAGGTCACGTAGGAGGAATGCCAGTCGGGGCGCGTCGTAGCCGGCGTCGGCGACGACCAGGATTTCCGGGTCCCCGGCCTGCGACCGCCCTGCCGCGATCATGCGCCCGACAATGTTCCGTGGGCACCGTGTGACCTAGGTTGGGTGCTCGTACGTCGGGGAACTGGCGCGAACTCGTCGGACTGAGCCGGATTCCGACCCCGGTCTCGACTGGAACAAGCATCGATATGGAGCGTTTGAATCCCGTACCTGTGATAACAAGTTCGGGCTGGGTTGGACGCGGCTGGACCAGGTTGGACAACCTTGCTCATGCATTGATGGATCCGACTACGGATCAGAAGGTTAGGGTTCGAGTCCCTTCGGGCGCACAAGATCAACAGGGGTCTGACCTGCCGAAACGGCGGTCAGGCCCCTGTTTGCTTCCGTTCCTCGTGGACGGTTGGGCGCTCGGTGGGTGCTCGTGCGACGAGCATCCGTCCTGTCCCGTGATGTTCTGTCCTGTTCAGTCTTGTTTTGATCGTGGTGCTCCGCGAGTGAGGCCAGGTCGGCCCGTTCGCCGTGACCGGGTTGGCCTGAAACCCAGACGGTAGGACGCGTTTTGTGGTCGAGGCGCTACTCTTCGTGGTCAGGTTTCGCGGTGCTAGCGGTACGTCATTTGGTTGCGGTGGAGGCCATCCCTTGGATCCGCAGTCACTCAAGGATGCGAAGCGAGCGCCCGGACGTCGGCTTGCCGGCTGGCGCAAGCGGCGTGGCCTGATCCAGGACGACGTGGCACGGTTGGTGCCCGGTCCTGTCGCCTGACCGGGGTCAACGCCCCAGACACATCCCCCGCGAACCCGGTCAGGTCATCACGCAGCCGCCGCACCTCAGGTTCGTCCATAGTGGCAATGGCGACACGGCTTTACCGAACAGCACTACTCTTCACCACGTGCGATAAAGCACTACTGGCTCAAACGGTGTTGGGTCATGGTCGGCGTACGCGACTCCCAGACCCACGCCGTGGTGAGCTTCCGCTCTCGTCGTCGGGTAGGGAAACGGATCGCGCCGGGCGACACGCGGGAAGCGAGTACGTCGTGTGCTCGCCCGCCCGGCACCGCTGGGCTAGCGTGACTTACATGATCATCTCGGATTTGGAGACGCAGCGAGACGCGCGGCCTGGACTCGACCTGGAGGGCCGGACCGCGCTTGTCACCGGCGCGAGTCGCGGGATCGGCTTCGGTATCGCGCAGGCGCTGGTCTCACGGGGGGTGCGGGTGTGCATCACCGGTCGCGATGAGCAGGCGCTGAAGGAAGCTGTGGAGAGCTGGGGCCCGATCGGGTGACCTCAGTCGCCGGGACCGTGCACGATGAGGAGCATCGGGCGGCAACGGTCGCGCATGTCATGGGTAACTTCGGCCGGCTGGATTATCTGGTGAACAATGCCTCGGCCAGCCCGCCGATGAAGCCGCTTACGGACCTGGACCTGTCAGTCGTACGCAGGATCTATGAGACGAACGTGGTCTCCGCGCTCGGGTTCACCCAGGAGGTCTGGCGTTCCTGGCAGAAGGAGAACGGCGGCGCGGTGGTCAATATCGCCTCGATCGCGGCGTTCTCGGCTAGCCCTCTCATCGGCTCGTACGGGATGAGCAAGGCGGCGCTGATCAACCTCACTCAGCAGCTCGCCAAGGAGCTGTCTCCGAGGGTGCGGGTGAACGCCATCGCCCCCGGTCTGGTCAAGACCCGGTTTTCGGCCGGTTTCTATGACGGCCAGGAGGAGCGTGTGGCGAAGACGCATCCGCTGGGCCGACTGGGCACTCCGCAGGATGTCGCCGAGGCGGCCGTGTTCCTACTGTCGGACGCGGCGAGCTGGATCACGGGGCAGACGCTGGTCGCGGACGGCGGGATCCGTCTGAACGTCAACTACACGTGAGTGCTCCGTTCGCCGGGGGATCCCTGTGAAGCTGGGCGGATCTCAGCGTCTGACCGTGGTGAGGCCGTACTCGATGAGCACGGGGATCAGCCCGGTCACCGGCGTGACCTCGGTCGAACGCCGCTGGACGCCTTCGAGGACGACGGCGAGCTTGAAAGCGGAGAAGGCGATGTACCAGGACATGGCGTCGAGATCCCGCCCGGACCGGATGGCATACCGCTTGAGGAGGTCCTCAACCGCGGGATGCCCTGGCACGGCGCTGGCGGGCCGGTCGCCCGAGGCAGAGAGTCCGGTGTGCAGGATCATCAGGCCGAGATCGGTGAGCGGGTCTCCGAGTGTGGACATCTCCCAGTCGAGCAGCGCGGTGATCTGGTCGATGCCGGTACCGCCGGCATCGTCCACCAGGACGTTGCCGAGCCGGTAGTCGCCGTGCACGATCGTGGTGCTTGAGGTCGCTGGTATGGCCCGGGTGAGTGCCTCGGACAACCTGTCGATACCCGCCGGTCGGCTGTCCGGCGCGGCGTCCAAGTGCCGGTTCCAGCGCCGCATCTGGCGTTGCAGGAAGCCGCCGACGCGTCCGTGGTCGGCGAGTCCGACCTCGGCGAAATCGACGGCGTGCAGGTCGGCCAGGGTCTCCACGAGTTGGAACATGATCCGTCTGGTGCGCACGGGGCCGACGGCCTCCAGCGTGCCGACGTGATGGTGGGCGGTTCCGTCGACGAAACCGGTGATCTGGAACGGAGCACCGAGGACAGCGGGGTCTTCGCACAGCAACACCGGCGGAGGCACCGGCACCTTCGTCCGACGTAGGGCGTCGATCACCCGGTACTCGCGCCGCATGTCGTGGGCGGTGTCCGACAGGTGCCCCATAGGCGGACGCCGTATCACCCAACGCGTTACCCCGTCGGTGACCAGATAGGTGAGGTTGGACATGCCGCCGTGGATCCGTGTGGCGCGTAGCGGGCCCTGGACCAGTTCGGGCCGAGCCCGATCCAGGTACCGCTCAAGGCTTTCGAGGTCGAGTCCGGGGAGGTCGTCGGTCATGTTCACCTTGTCGGATCGTCAGTTACAGCAGCAGACACGCCGAAGCCACGGCCAGCATGCGCGAGCTGCGCTTTTCCCGGAGGACGACCTCGGCCGTCTCGATCCGCGGGTCGCGCCGGCTGCGCCACAGCCGGGTGGTGACCTTGAGGTCCTGGTCCGCATCGGGATTGCCCAGGTAGCAGAGTCGGACGTCGGTCACGCGCCGGTTGAGGAAGGCGTGGTGGTCGCGGCCCAGCGAGCGCCAGACGCTGAGTACGGCGGTGTCGACGTGGGAGAAGTAGGAGGCGAAATGCAGCAGCCCGACGCCGTTGAGGTCGCGCGCGAGGTCGACGGCATGGGTCGTGGTCAGGTCGGGCACGACGAGATCGTGGTCGGCGACTCCTTCGGGATGGAAGGTGCCGTGACGACGGGCGGTGCCGGCCTCGCCGCGGGGTGAGTACTGGGCGGGAAGCGGGGGAAGGTTGTCGCTGCGGAAGCCCTCCGGGCTAGCGCCAATGAGCGCGTCGTTGCTGCCCGTGACGGACCTGCTGATCCATCGGTTGAGGGTCTCCACGTAGAGGCAGTCGTCGCGGGGCGTCTCGTAGAACTCGCGGAGGTCGAGGGCTGGGTCGGCCCCGGTATCGGCTTCGCCCATGGCGATCCGGTGCAGGGTCAGCACGTTTTCCTTCCCGAAGCCGAAGGAAGCTGAGCGCACGGTGAGCTGGTCGCCAAAGGTGATCGAGTGGGGGTTCATACGCGGGCCGCCGCGGACGCGGTAGTACACGAACGACAAGTACGCGGGATTGCCGTTGCAGTCCCGCGCCCGGGACACGTCGGTGGAGCACAGATCGCTCACCGTCTCCCAGGTCCAGTCGCCGATCCGGGCGTAGAGCATCGGGTTGTGCCCACACATGCTCGGAGAGACCTTTACCTGCCGTGACAGGCCGGAGAACCGATGCGGTGCGTGCGTGCTCACAGCACCTGCCCCCAGGGCCCCTGCTGGGGCGCGAAGACCAGCGCCGCATTGTGGCCACCGAAGCCAAAGGAGTTGCTCAGTATGGGGCCGCTGGGGATCGAGCGCGGCGCGGTGACAACGTCGATAGGGCAACGTTCGTCGAGCTGACTGAGGTTGACGGTCGGGTGGACCATCCGCTCGGCGAGCGTGAGGGTCGAGACGACAGCCTCGACGGCTCCTGCGGCGCCGAGGGAGTGCCCGATGACACTCTTGGTCGAGGTGACGGGGATCGTGCGAGGACCGAAGACCTCGCTGATGGCCGCGGCCTCGATGAAATCGTTGAGATCGGTCGAGGTGCCGTGGGCGTTGATGTGGGTGATCTGGTCCGGGGTGCACCCGGCGTCGTCGAGCGCGGCCCTGATGCAGGCTTTGACGCTCCGGCCTTCGGGATGAGGCGCAGTCAGATGATGGGCGTCACCGGTCCTGGCGTAGCCCGTGATCAGCCCGTAGATGTGCGCGCCGCGGGCGACGGCGAGATCCAGCCGTTCGAGCACGAGATAGGCGGCGGCCTCTGCCAGGACGAATCCGTCCCGGTCCTGGTCGAAGGGCCTGCTGGCCGAGGCGGGATCGGTGATGCGGCGAGAGAGGGCACCCAGTTTGTCGAATCCGAGCACGGTGGTCGGGGTGAGCGGCGCCTCGGTCCCGCCGGCGATCGCGAGGTCGGCCTCGCCGTGCCGGATGAGCCTGCTGGCCTCGCCGATGGCGTGGCTGCCGGCCGCGCACGCGGTGGCCACGCACAGGTTCGGGCCGGTGATCGCGTGCTTGAGGCTGATCATCGCGGCGGCCGCGTTCACCAGCAGCATCGGGACGTGCAGCGGCCCCGGCCGCCCGACGCCGGGCGGCGACCCGGCGCTGAAGGCGGCCTCATGGCTGGTGATACCGCCGAACGTCGTGCCGGACACGACCGCGATACGGTGCGGCGGGTGGTCGTGCGGGCCCGCGTCGCTGAGAGCGTCGGTGGCCGCGCACAGGCCGAGTGCCGTGGCCCGATCGGTCCTACGCTGCTCACGGGCATCGAGGTAGGTGTCGATGTCGAACTCGGGTACGGTGGCGGCGAACGTCACGGGCAGCCCGTCGGCGACGAACTCCGGCACCTGCCTGGCCAGGGTGGTCCGCGCTGTGGAGAGCGTCCGCCACACGTCCTTGGGCGTGTTGCCGGCGGGACAGCGGATGCCGAGGCCGGTGATCGCGACGGGTGACGGGAGACGGCTCATGGCGTCTGCCGCTGCATGAGGCGGTTGTGGATGAACTCGCTCAGCCCGGACGGTGTCGCGGCCTGGAAGATGTCCGCCTCAGCGACCTGGATCTGGAACGTGTTGCAGACGACCTCGGCCAGCTCGGCGATGTCGAGGGAGTCTGCCTGTAGATCCTGCTTGAAGCCGTCGGACATCTCGAATCCCCCGGCCTCGATGTTGAGGATCTTGGCGACGGTGTTCCGGACCGCGTCGTCGATGTCGGTGCGTTGCATGTTGCGTCCTTGTTTGTTTGAGGAATCGATGATGGTCAGACTCGCAGGAGCATGGCCCCGGAGAACCACCCGGCGCCCGCGGCGGTGGCCAGGACGAGGTCGCCCGGCCCGATGATCCCGTCGTTGACGCTTTCCGCGAGGGCGGTGGCGACGGAGGCGCTCGCGGCGTTGCCGTGCGTCTCGAAGTTGTCGATGACGCGCCGATCGGGCCCGAGGTGATCCCGAACCGCCCGGCGCACCTGATTGGAGCCGGGATGCGGCAGGATCCAGTCAACCTCGTCGAGATCGGTGCCCGATTCCCGCAGGATCCTGGCCATCGCAGCGATCTGGCATTCGGCGGCGAGCCCGTACAGCTTGGGGCTGGTCTGCACCCAGCCGTGCGGCGGAACGGTGATCAACGCGTCTGCGTGTTCGCCGTGGCTGAGCATGAGCGAGTGCAGCAACCCCCGACCAGGCTGGGCGTCGGTGGTCAGCACCGCCGCGCAGGCCCCGTCGCCCGCAGCGAGTGCGTCAGGGGTGCCCGGCTGCATCCGAGTGGTCATCTGCTCGGCGGCGATGACCAGTGCCCGTCGGTGCCCGCCGACGGCCAACTGCGCGGCGGCGATGTGGGTGCCGTGCAGGAAGCCCGCGCAGCCGGCCGAGACGTCGAACGCGTAGGCGCCGGTAGCGTCGAGCCGCTCGGCGATCAGCGGAGCGAGATCCGGGGTGTAGTGCCAGCGCCCGGTGCACTTCGAAAGCACCACGAGGTCGATGTCACGGCCCTGTAGACCTGCCTGCTCCAGGGCACGCCGCGCGGCGTGCACAGCCATGTCGCTCACCGTTTCCTCGTCGGCGACATGCTTGGTGCGCACTCCGAGCCGCAGAAGCTTGTGCTCGGGCAGGGTCCTGCCCGAGGGCGTGACGACGTCCGCGAGGCGAACGACCTGCTTGGGGAAGTACGTCCCGAAGCCGACGAAGCCGAGTGAGCGCCCGGTCCAGTCCACACTCACGAAATCCCCTCCGGCGAGTCGCGGCGCTGGCCGCAGGTCGGCGCACCGAGCAGGACCGCGCCAAACTGGCCACCGAGGCCGTAAGACAGGCTGAGCCCGTGCTCCAAGGTTGTTTTGCGGGCACCCTCGACGACGTGGTCGTGCGGGCAGTCCGGATCTGGGTCGACGCAGTTCGGGGTTGGCGCGAGGGTCTGCTCACGCAGCATCAGCGCGACGGCGGCGACGTTGACGAGCGAGGACATGCCAAGGCTGTGGCCGAACACGGGCTTGATCGAGCCGAGTGGCGGCGGGTCGGGCAGACCTGCGAAGACCTGGTTCACCACCCGGGATTCGGCGACGTCGTTGTACTGGGTCGCCGAGCCGTGGCCGCACACGTAGCCGATCTGCGAGCGCGGAACTTCGGACCTGCCGATGACCTCGCGGACCAGGCGCGCGGCCCGCTCCCCGGTCATGTCCATGGTCGTCGGATGGAGTGCGTCGTTGGCCGACCCTTCGGCCAGGACACGGCCGTACTGCTGGGCACCGCGGCGGCTGGCTGCCGAGGCGCGCTCCAGGCACAGGAACAGTGCTCCCTCGCCGAGCACGAACCCGGACCGGTCGCGGCTGTAGGGACGCATCGCGCCGGTCGGCGACGGATCGGGCGAGAGCACGCCCGCGCCGAGTTTGACGTAAGCGCGGACGAGTTCGGGAAGCAGTGGGAACTCGTAGGCTCCCACCACCATGGCGTCGGCCTCGCCCAACCGCAGTCGGCTCGCCGCTAGGCCGATCGCCTGGCTCCCGCCGATGCAGGCGCTCGTCAGCGTCGTCACCGGGCCCTGGATGTCCTGGTTGATGGCGATAAGGCTGGCCGGCGTGCTGGGCAGGGATCGCAGAATCGTGTCCGGGGTGGGACCGCAGGAGTCGAACAGCCGTCCGTGCTCTCTCAACGCGGGACGGGAGGAGGATGCCACGAGCCCGACCCGGGCCGCCGGCACCGAAGCCCCAGTCAGCCCCGCGTCGTCGAGGGCCTGCGCGGCCGCCGACATCGTGATGAGGATTTCCCGGTTGTACCGGTCGGCGTATTTGTCGGGCAGGTCGGGCAGGTGTGCGCGGTGATCGAAGTCGTGGATCTGCGCGCCGGACACGACGGGCAGGCCCGCCTCGACGAATCCGGCCACCCTGCCGGCTTGGACGGAACCGAGCTGTAGGTGCTTCCAGAACTCCGCGACGGAGGAGGCTCCCGGCAGGTGCAGTCCGATCCCGGTGATGACGACGTCGTCCTTCGTGGTCATGAAGGCACACCGCCGCACGCCGCGATCCGGGGTGAGGGAGCGCCGTTGTGCTTGAACGTCAGCCGACGCAGCGCGCCGAGCTCGGCGGCGGAGATCGGGGCTTCGTCTTCGAACCGCTCATCTAGCTGCGCAGGCCACGAAGTCAGTGCACGGATGGTCTTTTCAGGGTCTGCGTCTTCGTCGTCCGGACGAAGCCAGGTCTTCAACGCGAATCGGTCGCCGGAGGCCGGCTCGAAGGTGCCGAACTGGCTGACGACCGCTGCGACCCGGCGTCCCGGTGAGGTGATGAACGGCACGCGCTCGACGTAGCGGTTCGGTCTCGCGGTGGCCACGACGAGCGTGTCGGCCGTGGAGGCCACGTCGTTGGCACCGCCGGAACCGATGAGGTACGACCCGTCGGCGGTTCTGCTGGAATTGATATTGCCGTACCGGTCGATCTGCGCAGCGCCGAGGACCCCGAGGCACCGGCCGCTTCCTCCTGCGGCCATCGCGCCGAGGACCTCGGGGACTCCGGCCACGTGGTCGCAGCCCGCGATGTGGTCCTGGCTGAAGAGCTGCGGGTCGCCGCTGACAGGGTGCATGCCGACGAAGCCGAGCTCTGCGATGACCTGTACGTCCGGGCCCCCTGCACGCCGCAACAGGTCGGCCGCGAGCCAGGCGGCTAGATGTGACGCGCCGATTCCGGCCAGCACCACTTCGTATCGGCCGTGCGTCAGACGTGCGGCGATCGCCCGCGCGGCGAGCACGATCAGCCGATCGCGTTCGGTCGCGGGCCGTTCCGACATGTCCCGCGTGACGCGGGTGGGCGGCACCGACGCTGTCGACATCCGCAGCCCGTCGAGGCGTTCCGCGCCGAGCCGATTGAGGTAGCCCGCATGGCCGCTGGGTTCCGTGACCCATTCGGCATACCAGGCCGGCCCGGATTCCGCCCCGCCGGTGCGCGCGGTCACCTCGGCCTGGAAGGCATAGTCGTCCCGGTAGCCGTCGATTCCGGCCTCGGAATGACCCTGGTACCCCTGAGGGTGGGCGCCGAACGGCGCTTCGGTCAGCGCCAGAACACGCGACGCCGGAACGATCACGCAATCGCGCAGTGCCGCGAACCTGTCGTCGGAGACAACTTTTTCCACCGTGGCGACCACGCCCCTGCGCGCAGCAAGCGCACCCCACGCTCCTTCGCCGTACGGGGCCCGCAGGGCTATGTTTCCGCGAGTGTCACTGCACAGTCCGTGCAGGAGCGTCACGTCCGGGCGAAGGGCTGGCATCAGCATCGCCCTTCCCTCGTCGATCGGCATCAGCCCACTCTTGCCCACGACCAGATCACTTCCGTAGAGGCTGGAGGTGACCGCATAGGGGACTCCCATGGCTGCGGCCATAAGTCGCTGAGTGAACGACAGTAACGACCATTCCTCCAACGTGAACGGATCTCCCCAGGGGGTCCGGCTGTAGAGGCCGTTAGGACGCGGCGTGGGAAAGGTGTCCCCGGCGAAGCAGGTGACGACCCGATCGACGACGCCCGCAAGCACCAGGACGTGCGCGATGCCGCTCATCGCCGCGCTGCTCACCACAAAGCCGGGCTGGGCGCCGGCGAAGCAGCGTCCCACGGCGCGGATGAGCGCGCCGGGGCGCGCGGGCGTCGACGCCAGGTGGAGGTGGTCGCCTGGGTTGAGGTGCGCTCGGACCATCTCGTCGAGGTCCTCCGACCTCCAGCGCTTTGACGCCGGCACGAAGCGCCCTCTAAGTCCTATGTGGGCGGTCATGGTTTCGAGGATAGCGTAGTGGATCTTGAGGACATGACCCACCTGGTCTTGGACACTCGAACCTTGGATTGTGATGGTCTGGGGGGTCTGGAGTCGCTGACAGGTAACGGAACAGGTGGTCGCTTGGGCTCTGGATAACCCAGGGGTGACCGCTGGCGAGTTCGGTGAGGGCGTCCATGATGTCGCGGTGTGCGATAGCGGTGGCGATACGGGAGTCGGCGAGCGCGAATTGCTGTGCTTCGTCGAGAACGCGTAAGCTCCCGGAAGATTCTTGCCGGACCTTGACCGTGCGGATCTGCTACTCGGCGATGCTGCTGTCGAAAGGAGACCGCAGTTCGACGGCGAAGCGTGGGTGGTCGTCGACGCGGTCGCGGATCCGGCATACGAGAGCGGTCAGTTTCTGTCGGTCTTCAGCGCGTCGTGCCGGTGGTCCTTGACCGTGACCAGGGCGCCTGGCGTAACACCGGCTCGAACAGCAATCACTGATCACCTACGAGAAGAACCTCCGGCCGTCACCGGCTACGCTGGCCCCGAATAACTCCGTGTCCGGGATTAGGGGTCAAGACCCCGGAACCCCAGGCATGGCTGCTTGTCGCGGCCGAACAGAGCCGCTGTCGCCCGCCTGGAACGAGGGGGCTGACGGGGCGTGGCGGTGCGCTGGTCCTCGTCGAGCCGTCGACTATTCGCCCCATGGGGCAGAAGGTGGATTCGCGTGGATTTCGAGCTCAGCGCGGTGGCCCGCCACTACCGTTCGAGCCTGCAGGAGTTCATGAACGCCTGCGTGTATCCGGCCGAGCCCGTGTACGCCGAGCAGCGAAGCGCGCTCCGGCGCGAGGGTCGGGAGCACGATGTGCCCCCGATTGTGGAAGAGCTGAAGGACGAGGCACGCCGGCGCGGACTGTGGAACCTCTTCCTGCCCGGCGCGACGCAGCCCGCCCATGGGCTGAGCGTCACCGACTACGCCTCGCTGGCTGAGATCACCGGACGGTCACCACACCTGGCCCCCGAGGCGACCAACTGCGCGGCACCGGACAGCGGCAACATGGAGGTGCTCCACCTGTTCGGCACTCCGGACCAGCGGGAGCGGTGGCTGGCCCCGCTGTTGTCCGGGGAGATCCGAAGTTGCTTCGCCATGACCGAACCGGACGTCGCCAGTTCCGACGCCACCAACATCGCCACCCGGATCGAGCGCGACGGCGACCACTATGTGATCAACGGCAGGAAATGGTGGATCACCGGTGCCGCCGATCCGCGCTGCAAGATCATGATCGTCATGGGTCTGACGGACCCGCACGCTGCTTCCCACGCCCGGCAGTCGATGGTGCTCGTTCCGCTGGACACCCCCGGGGTGACCGTCCGCCGGTCACTGCCCGTCTTCGGGTACTCCGACCAGCACGGCCACTGCGAGATCACGCTGGACGATGTGCGGGTACCGGTCGACCATCGCATCGGGCAGGAAGGGAGCGGGTTCGCCATCGCCCAGTCCCGGCTCGGATACGGCCGCATCCACCACTGCATGCGCGCCATCGGCATGGCCGAACGGGCACTGGAACTCATGTGCCGGCGCGCCGCGTCCAGGACGGCCTTCGGTGCTCCGCTGGCCGAGCAGGGCGTCATAGGCGAATGGATCGCCGAGTCCCGGATCGCCATCGAGCAGGCCAGGCTGCTCATCCTCAAGGCCGCCTGGCTGATCGACAAGCACGGTCCGAAAGCCGCCAAAGCCGAGGTGGCGATGATCAAGGCGATCACTCCGCGGGTCGCCAGCGAGGTCGTCGACAGGGCGATCCAGACCCACGGCGCGGCCGGAGTCAGCGACGACACCCCGCTTGCCCGCATGTGGACCATGCTGCGCGCGCTGCGCCTGGCCGACGGCCCCGACCAGGTGCACCTGCGCGCCGTGGCCCGGACGGAACTCCGCAGCATCTATCCGCCCGCTACCCAGCTCGTCGAGCCCGGGTTGGCAGTGGAGGTGTCGTAAGCCGACATCGCACGAGGTCGTGTCCAGGCTCGGCCTCACATTAGGTGGGCGCCGCCGCGCCAGCGCGCCGGTTCCACGGCGGTCACCACTCCCGGGGGATCAGGACAGCGTGCTCCACGCAGCCGAACTCCACCGGGTGATCGCGAACCCGCCCCTCCGTTCGTCCCGTACCGCGTCCGTGATCCTCGCGCGTCATGGCCCGAAGCCGCCGCACGTCGCGGCGTGCGGCGGCGACGCAGAGTTGTGGCGGCAGTCACCGTGGCTGGTGACATTCAGGCCGGTCGGTCGGACCCCACCTCTTCACTTCGCCGTACCCCGGAGGGGACCGGGACCAGTGCCGACCGGGGCTCCATACCCCGCCGAGGTTTGGTGCCGGCTGTGAGCGGAGCAGCCTTTTGCTGACCGCCGACATCGATGCGTACGAAATGTGCGATTCCAGGGCGGCAAGCGAGGGCTGGTAACGTTATGCGATCAGCCCCCAAGCACCGCAAACCGGCATATCAACTGTCATGGAGTGCAGAAGTGCGGATCCTGCCCGATATCTCCCGCTCTTTCGGTGAATATCTTCTCTTGCCTAACCTCACCGACGAGAACTGCACGCCGGACAACATCGACCTCTCGACGCCCCTTGTCCGGCACCCTGTCGGAGAGCAGTCGCCGATCCGGATTGCCACTCCCCTGGTCAGCGCGATTATGGGAGCCGTCTCATCCCCGCAGCTGGCGATCGCGTTGGCTCAGGTCGGCGGTATCGCGTTCATCCACCAGAATCAGCCGATCGACAAGCAGGCCGAGATGGTCTCCGCGGTCAAGAAACACAAGGCTGGATTCCGGCACAACGATGTCAACATCAAACCGTCGGCGACCCTCGCGGAGGCCGACCAACTGCTGAAGTCGACCGGACGGGACGTGGCGGTCGTCACCGAGGACGGAACCTCGTCAGGGGCGTTCGTCGGGCTGATCACCGCCCAGGACTTCAACTTCCACCGGCACAGCGTCGACGACAGCGTCGAGACCCGGATGCGGCGAGTCAACGAGCTCGTGACCGGCTCCGCGGGAATGTCGCTGGCGACGGCGAACTCGCTGTTGTGGGACTCCCGCCAGGACGTCCTGCCGATCGTTGGTGAAGACGGCCGGGTCACTGCGCTCGTCCAGCGCCGCGACTACGAACTGCACAAGCAGTTCAGCAACGAAACCGTCGATGGCGAGAAGCAGTTCCGAGTCGGGGCCGGCGTCAACACCCACGACTACCGCGAGCGGATTCCGGCGCTGGTCGAGGCCGGCGCGGACCTGTTGTGCCTGGACTCCTCCGACGGATACTCGGTCTGGCAGAAGAACGTCCTGGAGTACGTCCGCAAGGAGTACGGCGACTCCGTCAGGATCGGCGCCGGTAACGTCGTCGACGGCCGGGGATTCCAGTACCTGGCCGATGCGGGCGCCGACTTTGTGAAGGTCGGCATCGGTGGCGGATCGATCTGCATCACCCGCGACCAGAAAGGCATCGGCCGCGGCCAGGCCTCCGCACTCGCGGAGATCGTCGCAGCACGGGACGCGTACACGCGGCAGACCGGGATGTACGTCCCGCTCTGCTCCGACGGCGGCATCATCCACGACTCGCACATGGCGATCGCCTTCGCGTTCGGCGCCGACTTCCTGATGCTCGGCCGCTACTTCGCCAGGGTCACCGAGAGCCCGGCGCCCCAGGTCAAGATCGGCGGGCAGATCCTCAAGGAGTATTGGGGCGAGGGGAGCGCACGCGCCCGTAACGCGGCCCGGTACGGACAAGGTACGGATCTTGCTTTCGAGGAAGGCGTCGACGGGTACGTTCCCCACGCCGGCAGCCTGTACGACAACGTCAAGGTCACCCTCGCCAAGCTGCGATCCACGATGATCAGCTGCGGATCCACGACCCTCAAGCAGTTCCACGACACCGCGGAACTCGTCCAGGTTTCCCAGCAGACCTTCGTGCAGAACTCCGAGGACGTCCAGCGGAACGAGCAACCCACCGTCGTGTGATGAATCAGAGTGAGCGGATGCCCCGGTCTCCTTCGTCGTGAAGGAGACCGGGCTTCGAGCAGCAGGGCGGGCCTTGTCGGGTCGGGTCGGCGGGCGGTCAGGTGAGGGTGAAGTCGACCGTTGAGGTCTGCCCGGCGGTCACCGTGGCCGGCTGCGGTGCCGCCTGGCCCGTGATCGAGGTGCCCCCGGTCCGGATGTGGAACTCGTAGCGGCCCGGCTCCAGGTTCCACTGGTAGACGCCCTTGGCGTCGGTGGTGACGACCAGTTCGGGGACGGGTTTGGCTGGGTTGTCCATCGACTTCACTTCGATTCCCACGCCGGGTACCGGCGAGCCGTCGGCGCGGGCGACCGTGCCGGTGACCATGCCCCGATTGGCTGCCCTGCTGGGATCAGCCGGCGGATGGGTCGCGGAGACGGGCGCGTCGCCGCCGGGTCCGCCGGGCAGGCCGGGCGAGGTGGACGAGGGCTGGCTGCAGGCCGACAGCGCGGCGACGGCGAAGAGCGCCGAGACGAGTACGCGAGCACGGGCTGAGCGCATCACTGCCTCCCTATGACGATCTAGGCAATCTGACGTACACGCGGTTGCCCGGTTCCGTTGCCAATACCGACAGTAAGGCAATGACTACCACCCGACGCGGGAACGGGTGGGTCGGCGTAACTCCCCCGGCCCGACTGACAAGGGAGTGGGGTCAGTGGTGGGGGTGGGAGTCGTCGGGCCGGTGTGATGGGGTGTGGTGAGCTCGTTGGCCCCATGATCGACCTTCCCGGAAGGACGCAGGTGACCTCGACCCGTGCAGCCTTCGCGCCAGGGTGCAACGGCAGCAGCGACGCGGTCGGTCTGCACCGTGTGTGGGTCCGGTGTGCTTTCCCGGTGGCTCGACGCCGGTGGTGCCGTGACCGCGAACGTTGGGCGACAGGCGATGCCCTCCTCCCGGAGGGCATGTGTCCGGGGAGGGCAGCCGGTGGGCCGCCTTCCCCGGACACGTACGAGACAACGGTGGGTCAGGGCCGTGGCGCGGGTGGCTCTGCCGGCGTCGCCGCGCGTCCGCTCAGCCGGTGGCGCAGCTTGCGGTGGGTGTGGTGTTGTTGCCGTTCTTGTAGAGCGTGATGCCGAAGTTGTTGCCGTTGCCGTTCGGGCGTGCCGTGAGGGTGCCGGTGGTCCCGCTGACCGACGCGTTCCAGCTGTTCTGGAGGGTCTGGCCGCCGTTCGTACGAATGGTGACGACCCAGTTGCTGCTACCGCTGACCGAGAAGTTCACGTTGAACCGGTCGCTCCACTCGTCGGCACGGCTCACGCTGACCGTGCAGCCGCCACCGGGCGGCGGGGTGGTGGGGTTGGGACCGGGGGTCGAGCCGCCCACCGTGATGTTGGAGCTTCCGCTGCTCTGGTATCCCTCGGTGGCCAGGATCTGGTAGTCGTGGTTGCCGAGGTTCATTCCGTAACGGGCCCACGCGTCGAAGTGGTTGCCGACGTTGATCGTGCCGCCCACCCTCTTCGACTGCCGGACGCTCCAGTACTGGTAGAACGTTCTGGTGCCGTCGATGGAGGGCGCGTTGACCCGCTGCGTCTGGTAGACGTCGTACGTACCGCCGTCGGTGGTGACCGTGCCCTTGAACGTTCCGGTGGGCCGATAGGTGCCCCAGCTGTCGACGATGTAGTACTCGATGAGCGGGTTCCTGGTCCACCCGTAGAGGGTCAGGTACGAGTTGCCGGACGGGTTGAAGGTGCCGGAGTAGCTCACCGTCCGACGTCCGCCGGGGTTCCAGCCCTTGCCGGCGACGAAGTTGTTGACGTTGCTCCACTGGGTGCTGTACTGACCGCCGTTGCCCATGGTCATGGAGACGTTGCCACTGTCTTTCCAGAAGGAATAGAAGTAGCCGTTGTGGGTTCCGGTGGAGTTCGACGTCACGGTCTGGGCGTGGGCAGGGCTGGACACGATGACCGTGGCTCCGGCCGTGACCAACGCGATGGCGCATGCCCCGCCGATGAGCATCCGGAGGCGTCCGGGCCTGTGGCTCCTCGGGTGGACGGGGGCGTCGTTCATGTAGGTGCCTTCCTTCCTCGTCACGGCTGGCGGGAGGCCGGCAGCTCGGTACGACCCGGCGAGGCTGTCGGTGGCCGGGTGGCGGCTACCGGAGGTCGGCGTCGTACCACGAGGGGTGGTTGGCCGGTCGTCCTGCACGACGACCGAAGGAGTGGGTCGTGGTGGGTGGTACCGACGCTGATCGACGGCTGTCGATGGCGAAAGTATTGGCCCCACTCTGTCGACTTGTCAACAACTTTCGGAAACCTTGTGGAAACATGTCTCGGCGTCGGATTCTCGCAGGGACGTCATCTGTCCTAGCCAATGGCGATGCCGGGCCGATCGAGGTCTGAGTCTGACCGATCGGAGACTGCGGCGAAGGGTCGAAATTCGACCTGGCGCCACCGAAAGTTTCGGGAAGCTTTCCGGACCGTGCTGCCCCGTCGGTCGGCACCAGCGTGCCAGCCGCTTCCCAGCTAGACCTGGTCGAGCCAGACCACGATCCCGGTCAGGTCGTTGAGTACGGCCGCGACGCCCGCCCTGATGGCGGCGGCACAGCGTTGCGCCGTGAACGAGTCGGGGTCGTACGTCGAGGAGGCGCCGAGCCCTTCGCCCCGGAACGAGGCACCGTTCCAGTCGACGGACGTGACGTTGTGGGTGGGCTCCGCCAGTTCCGCGCCGACCACCAGGAACTGTTGTGACAGATGGCTCGGGGTGACCGTGGCGAGCGGGTCAATGAGGTCGTTGCCCGCGCTGACGATGAGGTCCGGGCTCATGTCGAGAACCCTGGTGATGCTGGGAATGAAGTCGTGCGCATCGTGGGGGACCACCGTTCGGAGGTTGACGTCCTCCTCCTTCGCCCAGTCCTCGACCGCCTTCACGAGGGCCTTGGTCGGGCTGTCGTCACCCGATGTGAGCAGCACCACGCGAAAGTCCTTCGACGGATGGACCCCGTCCCAGGAGCCCGGTCGCGGCGTGACGGTCGCCTCCGGGGCGGGCTTGGCGGAGGGGTCGACGAACCCAGGGCCCAGAGTCCCGATGGCGCTGGGCTTGGCGTGCGGCCGTGACCAGTCGTCACCGGAACTACAACCGGTGACGAGCGCGGCGGCCGCGGCCAGCATGGCAACGGCCCGAAGCGGGGGGCGCAAGGTGTTCGTCCTTTTCGGTGGTGGCGGAAGTCCCGTGGTTCCTTGTATTCCTATCTCACCTTCTCTCCCGCTCAATCCACTGGCTGGCGTTCCGCGAGTTTGTTTTCCAGTGGTTCTCCGGCGGTCGGGCTGCTGTTAACCCGCGACATGCAACGTGCACTGGCCAGAGCGAGGGAGCCGCATGTTGAGACCCGTCCACCGTACCGTTATCGCCACCGTTGTCGGGATCGCTGCGGTGATAATTGTGTTTCTGAATGCCGGGCCGGCGCTGGCCCACGGATTTTCGTCGACCGTGTACGCGAATATCACAGCGGGAGACGAGGGTCACATAAGGACGAAGCTGGGACTCGAATACGACCTCCTTGTCGTGTCCGCGGCCGACTACGAGGACGACGACTCGCTCTTCGATGCGGGAACCGCCGCATTCGACGCAGGTGACCCAGAAGGACAGGCCGCCGCGCTGGACACCCACGCCGCGTCCGTCGCCAAGTACGTCACCGAGCGCTTCTCGGTGACTTCCCGGGGTGAGGTGTGCAAGCCGACGCAGGTCGGCGGCGTGACGATCGGCCAGCAGGAGGGCGTGCCGTACGCCGATCTGCTGCTCGACTGGACCTGCCCCGAACGGGCCGACGAACACGAGGTGCGCAGCGCGCTGTTCCCGGACGGCGAAACCTACGTCAAGGGCACCAAGACGATCGTCACCTACGAGATCGACGGTCGTTCGGGCAGCGCCGCACTGGACGCGGGCAGCCCGTCCTTCTCGACCGCCCAGGCGTGGTACGAGCGGTTCCGGGAGTTCTTCGTCCTCGGTGCCGAGCACCTGCTGACCGGGATCGACCACATTCTGTTCCTGCTGGCGCTCATCGCCGGTTCGCGGCGTCTGCGTGAGATCGTGCTCGCGGCGACGAGCTTCACCCTGGCGCACTCGGTGACGTTCATGCTCGCTGCTCTCGGCCTGGTCAACGTGCCCGCAAGCGTCGTGGAGCCGATCATCGCGCTGTCGATCGCCGTCGTCGCCGGCTGGCACCTGTGGGGGGTCTGGCGTCGCGGCGACCGCGCCACGGAGCTTGAGACGGCGGGCCGCGGCCACTTCAACCTGGATCGTGCGGGCTGGATCCGCCTCGGGGTGGTGTTCTGTTTCGGTCTCGTGCACGGCCTCGGCTTCGCGGGTGCGTTAGGGATCGACGAGGCGTGGTCCTGGACTCTGCTCTGGTCCCTGCTGGTGTTCAACGTAGGCATCGAAACTGTGCAGTTGGCGATCATCGCCGTTGTTTTCCCGCTGTTGATCCTGCTGCGACGCCGTGCGCCGAAAATCGGTCTCTGGGCGACCGGTGTCGTCTCTGCCGGCGTGTCCCTTATGGGGTTGATCTGGTTCGTGCAGCGCCTGTCGGGGTCCTGAAGATGGCGGCCCAGGTCCTTCCGAAATGCAATCAGTCGCAAGATCACGTTCATGACGGGTTCACCATGCAGGGACAGCGTGAAGTTGCTTCTCTGCGATAAGAGAAAAGCTTCTCCATATTTCCATCGGTAAAAGGAACGGAAGTCGATGACATTGAGCTACTCGACACGGGCCCCCGGGCTTGTGCGGCGCCGCATGGCCGCAGGGGCCACGGCGGCATTCCTGGGCTTGGCCGTAGCCGCCGGTAGCGGTGTGGCGACCGCCGCCAGCGCGGCCGAGTCCACCACGCTCACCGGCATCATCCTTGGTGTGGGCGCCGACGAGACCCAGCGCATCGTGACCTGGTACTCCTCGGCCGACACCGCACAGAAGGTCCAGCTGGCCCCGACCGCCGACATCGTGAACGGCGAGTTCCCCGCCAGCGCCTCCACCTTCGACGCCACTGGTGGAGCGAACATCGCCACCAGCGGCGGCTTCAACCGCCACGCGACCATCACCAGCCTGAAGGAGCACGTGGCGTACTCGTACCGCGTTGGCTCCGAGGGCAACTGGTCCCCGACGTACTCCTTCAAGACGCAGGACTTCGAGGGCGACTACGACTTCCTGTTCTTCGGCGACCCGCAGATCGGTTCCTCCGGCAACGTCGCGAACGACCAGGCCGGCTGGCAGGACACCCTGAACGTCGCGCTCGCCGCCAACCCGAACATCGAGATGCTGGTGTCGGGCGGTGACCACGTCGAGAGCGCCAACACCGAGACTCAGTGGAACGCCTTCCTCGCGCCCGACCAGCTGCGTCAGGTCCCCGTCGCCGCGACCATCGGTAACCACGATGTCGGCGGCAAGGCGTGGGAGCAGCACCACTTCACCCCGAACACCGACCGGTCGGCCGCGTACTACTCCAACGGGAACCCGGCTTCCAACACGTCGGGCGGTGACTACTGGTACATCTACAAGGACGTACTGTTCATCGACCTGAACAGCAACAGCTACGCCACCTCCCAGGGCGGCGGCGGCGACGAGGCGCACACCGCGTACGTCACCGACGTGATCAACCAGCACGGTGACGAGGCCAAGTGGAAGGTGCTCGTCTACCACCACTCGATCTACTCGCCGGCCAGCCACGCCAAGGACGGCGACAACAAGGCGCGTCGGGTCGACTTCCCGACCACCTTCTCCAAGCTCGGCGTGGACATGGTCCTCCAGGGCCACGACCACAGCTACTCCCGTAGCTACCTGATCAAGAACGGCGAGAAGGCCGACCCGAACGAGCAGCCCGGCGCGGACGACGTGGTCGCCGGCCCCGGCGGTGTGCTCTACGTGACGGCGAACTCGGCCTCGGGCTCGAAGTACTACGACATCACCAAGCCGGACAGCAGCGGCACGAGCGGTGCCGGCAACGGTGCGGACCCGCTGAACTCGGCCAACTACTGGTACAACTCGGTGCAGAACCAGGAGCACGTCCGGACCTACATGAAGATCCAGGTGCGCAGCGACAAGCTCGTCGTCGAGAACATCCGCAGCGCCGCCTACGGCGACCAGGGCGTCGGCTCGATCGTGGACAAGGTCTCCGTGCACCCGTACCACGCCTCTGGCCAGGACATCCAGGTTGACGTTCCGAACCCGGCTCCGGGCGAGTTCGGCTGGACGATCGACGGCTACAACGGCCTGGTGGACCTCGGTACCGCGCAGGAGCGCAACGGTACGTACTTCGAGGCGAACGGCAAGATCAACCCGATTCTCGTGTCGGACAGCCGCCGTTCGCTCGCCCCGTGGTCGCTCTCGGCCAGCGTGGGTGACTTCAAGGACGGCGACAAGACGTTCTCCGGTGCCTACCTCGGTTGGACCCCGTACGTCCTGGACGCCGGTGCCGGAGCGGAGGCCGGTGCCCAGGTTCTGTCGTCCTTCGACGACCAGGGCAAGGGTCTCTCGGTCTCCAGTGGCCTCGCCGCCGCCGTGCAGGGTCACCCCCGGGGCGGCGCCAAGCTCGGTGCTGACCTGGACCTGAAGTTCCCGGACAGCGTCGCGAAGGGTAGCTACCGCGCCACCCTCACGATCACCGCGCTGAGCAGCTGATCGAACCCGCGTTACCCGGCGGGGTGAGCGCCTTTGGGTGCTTGCCCCGCCGTTCGCTCCAGACCCGCACCAGAAACGCCTGAGGACCTTGAGATGCATGCGCTCGTAACGCGCCGAAAGACCACGGTCGCCGCCCTTCTTCGTACCGCCGCACTGGCGCTGCTCGCCACCCTCGCGGTCTCCTGGCTGGCCGTTGGCCCCGCTCGGGCGGCCGACGGCGATGTCGCCTGGACGGTCAGGACGGCGTCCAACGGCTTCGGCGCCGATCGGTCCAGCTTCAGTTACGGGGTCAACCCGGGCGCGACGGTCGAGGACGCCATGGTCGTTGCGAACCGAGGCCCGGTGCCGCTCGACCTGGCCGTCTACGCCGCCGACGGCTTCACCACCGACGCGGGACAGCTCGACCTGCTGGCCAAGGACGGGAAGTCCGTCGGAATCGGCGCCTGGGTCCACGCCGCCGGCGGCAGCGTCACGATCCAACCCGGGAAGTCCGCCGAGGTTCCCTTCAAGGTCACCGTCCCGGGCAACGCCACGCCTGGCGACTACGTAGGCGGCATCGTCACGTCGCTCACGCAGGCCGACACGGCGGAGGGCATCAACGTCGATCGGCGCCTCGGTATCCGGATCAAGCTGCGGGTGGGCGGCGAACTCAAGCCGAGCCTCGTGATCGAGGATCTCCACGTTGACTACGCCGGCTCGTCGAACCCGTTCTCCAAGGGCGACGCCACCGTCACCTACAAGATTCACAACAACGGCAACGCCACCCTGTCGGCTCAGCAGACGGTGTCGGTCTCGGGCCCGTTCGGATGGCTGAAGGTCGACGCGGGCAAGATCGCGTCACCGCCGGAACTGCTCCCCGGGGAGAGTCGCAACGTGACGGTGCCCGTCCACGGTGTGTCGCCCGCGCTCCGACTGGCCGCGACCGCGACCCTGACCCCCCTGCTCACCGACCCGTCCGGCTCCATCACCTCGCTCGATCCGGTCCGTGCCACGGCACACGGTTGGGCCGCACCGTGGCCGATGCTGGTGCTGATCGTCGTGCTGATCGTTGTCGTCGCCGGGGCGGTCATCCTCGCTCGCCGCCGCCGCGTACGGAGCAAGGCACGTGAGGACGCCCGCGTACGGGAGGCCGTCGAGAAGGCGGTCCGCGACAAGGGGCAGCAGGGGCGCTGACCGGCCACCGGACCGGCGGGATCGCGGACGAGCCACTCCGCCTCGGTGTCCGCTGCCCGTCGACCGGTTGGTGGTGCGGTTTCTCCTGCTGACAGGCTGGGCGGGGTGGGTCACCCCGTAGAGCCGAAGGAGTTCCGATGGCAGACAGTGCCGCCGTACCAGCGCCGGATCAGCACGTCCGGCTCGGAAGCTGGCCCACGCTGGTTGAACCCGCACCCCGGCTGGCGCAGGCGATCGGCCTCGACCGCGACGCGCTCTGGATCAAGCGGGACGACCTCGGTGGCCTGGGCGGTGGCGGGAACAAGGTCCGCAAGTTGGAGTGGACGGTCGGTGCGGCGATCGCTGCCGGCGCGGACACCCTGGTCACGACCGGCGCACCGCAGAGCAACCATGCCCGGCTCACCGCCGCCGCCGGCGCGCGACTCGGCCTGCGGGTGGTGCTCGTGCTCCGGGGACACGCCGGTGACTCCCGATCCGGAAACCTCGCGCTCGACGGCCTGTTCGGTGCCCGGGTCCACTGGGCCGGCGACGTCGACCAGCGGCGCCTCGACGAGATCACCGGCGGGATCGTCGAGCGGCTGCGCCGGGACGGGGCGCGCCCCACGCTGATCCCGTTCGGTGGCTCCAACGCGGTCGGGGCGTACGGCTACGTCCGGGCCGGAATGGAGTTGCTCGACCAGGTGCCCGACCTCGGCCTGGTGGTGGTGGCGCTCGGTTCCGGCGCCACGATGGCCGGGCTGGTCGTGGCCCTGGGCGCGGAGCGGGTTCTGGGTGTACACACCGGTGCCCTGGCCGATCCGGGAGCGGTCGTCGCCGACCTTGCCAGCCAGGTTGGCCGGACCGGGATCACCGCAGCGCGGCTGCGCATTCGGAACGACCAGGTCGGGGCGGGTTACCCCCACCTCACCGAGCCGGCCGCCGAGGCGTTGGAACTGGCCGCCCGTAGTGAGGGAGTCGTCCTCGATCCGATTTACACCGGTCGGGCGATGGCGGGCCTGATCGCCGCCGTTCGTGAGGGTGCGATCGACCGGGGAACCAGGACGGTCTTCTTGCACACCGGAGGGCTGCCGGGGCTGTTCGGTCATCCGGCCGCCGTCGAGCGGGCCGAGCTGGCGCTCGACGCGTACCCGGCCGCCGAGTCGGAGCGTTGAGGCTACCGACCGCGTGTCCCGCCCGGGGCGGCGGCGGCGATTCGGGCGAGGAACTCGACGTTGCTCCCGCTCCGGCGTAGCTGGTCGAGCAGGTATTCCAGAGACTGCTGCGTGCCCTGCCCGGCAAGCGCCCGGCGCAACCGGGCGACCACAGCCGCCTCCTCCGGCGCGAGCAGAACCTCGTCCATCCGGGTGCCGGAGGCGAGAACGTCCACCGCAGGGAAGATCCGCCGCTCGGCGGCCTTCCGGTCCAGGCGCAGTTCCGCGTTACCGGTGCTCTTGAACTCCTCGAAGATCACCGTATCCATCAGCGAACCGGTGTCGACCAGCGCCGTGGCGATGATGGTGAGCGACCCGCCGTTCTCGATGTTCCGGGCCGCGCCGAGGAACCGTTTCGGCGGATACAACGCGGTCGAGTCGATACCGCCGGACATGCTCCGACCGTTCGACGGTGCCGCCAGGTTGTACGCGCGGGCCAGTCGGGTCAGCGAGTCCAGCACCACGACCACGTCCATGCCCTGCTCCACCAGGCGTTTCGCCCGCTCGATCGCGAGTTCGGTGACCGCGATGTGCTCCTGCGGCGGCCGGTCGAACGTCGACGCGACCACCTCGCCTCGGACCGACCGCTCCATGTCGGTCACCTCCTCGGGGCGTTCGTCCACCAGCAGCACCATCACGTGGCACTCCGGGTTGTTCCGGCCGATCGCGTCCACGATCGCCTGGGTGACCATCGTCTTGCCCGCCTTTGGTGGTGACACCACCAGTGCCCGCTGCCCCTTGCCGATCGGCATCACCAGGTCGATCACCCGGGTGGTGAGCAGGTGCGGCTCGGTCTCCAGGAACAACCGTTCCTGCGGATACAGCGGGGTCAACTGATGGAACTCCGGACGTCGCCGGGCCTCCGGCGGCGCGAGGCCGTTGACCGTGTCCAGCCGGACCAGCCGCCGGAGCGGCTCCCGCCGCTGCTCGTCGCCCCGGCCAGCCCGCGCGGTACCGGTCAACAGGTCGCCACGGCGCAAGCCGTACTCCCGGACCTGTGCCGGGGAGACCTGCACGTCGTCCGGTCCGGGCCGGTAACCGGCGGTACGGATGACCGCTCGGTTGTCCCGCAGGTCGAGCAGCCCGGTCACGGGCAGGGCCGTCTCGTCACCACGAGCGGTCTCCTCACCACGAGCGGTTTTGTCACCGCTCCCGGCCGACCGGTCGGTGGCCGTACGGGCGACGTGACCGGTGTCGGTGCCGCGAATCGCGCGGGCCGGTGTCCCGGACGGGCGCCGGGTCCGGCGGTCGACGGCCCGCCGCCGAGGTTCGTCGAGCCGACCGGAGTCGTCGGTGCGGGCGCTGATTGTCCGCTGGTCGACCAGCGGCTGAGTAGGAGGCATTTCTCTCCTCGAAGGTGTGTGGGTCGCCGCGCCCGGCGCGCCGACCCGACGGGTCGGTGGCGGTCGTCGGGCCGAACGGCCCGGTGAGAGGCGGGGCGGTATTGAGCGGTGGTGGTCTGGTGACGGTCACCGCGACGGGCACCGGGCTCAACGGAGATGGTTCCGTCGGCCCGGCTGGAAATGGATCCACCGGCGCCTGGAGAGCCGAGTGCGAGAGTAAGAATCGTGCTCCCGGTCGGGCTGCTTCACCGACGCGTCGAGTGGGAACTGAACTCAACGTAGCGCGGCTGACCGGCGTTGGCAACCACCACCGACAGGTGGGGCCGGTTACGGGAACACCGCTCGGTCTCCGTCGACTCGTTCCGAATGTACCGATCGTGCTGGTGGAGCACGGCCCGGACATTGTTGTCCATCGTCGTCCGACGGGATGGAATAGGGGCACGTACGGCGGCCGAAGGAGTGCCATGCCCGACCATCCCGTTCCGTCGGCCAGTGCCCGCGCGCTGGTCACCGGGGCCTACGACATCCACGTACACGTGGCGCCGGACGTGATGCCGCGCCGGATCGACGACCTTGACCTGGCCCGGCGGTTCGCCGCCGTGGGGCTTGCCGGGTTCGTGCTGAAGTCCCACTACGTGGCCACCGCCGAACGGGCGGCGGTGGTACGCAAGGTGGTGCCAACGGTCGATGTGCTGGGCGCGGTGACGTTGAACGGCGCGATGGGCGGCATCAACCCCACCGCCGTCGAGATCGCCGGGCGGCAGGGGGCGCGGATCGTCTGGCTGCCCACCGTCGACGCGCGCAACCAGCGGGACTCCGCAGCCCACGATCCACCCGGTGCCACGCCGCCGATGTGGCGCGCGGTCCAGGCCGACCTCCACGCCCGGGGCATCACCACCGAACCCGTCGACGTGCTGGACGACCGGGGCCTAGTCCTGGACCGGGTACGTCAGGTGCTGCGGGTCGTCGCCGCGCACGATCTCGTCCTCGCCACCGGGCACCTCTCCGGAACGGAGATCCTGGCCGTGACCCGGGCGGCGGGCGAGGAGGGGGTACGCCGAATCGTCGTCACCCACCCGGAGTTCACCAGTCAGCGGCTGCCGGTGTCACAGCAGCGGGAACTCGCCGCTTCCGGCGCCCTGCTGGAGCGCTGCTTCACCACCGCGTACACCGGGAAGGTGGACTGGCAGGAGCTGTTCGACAACATCCGGGCGGTGGGGACGGAACACTCGGTGCTCTCCAGCGACCTCGGTCAGCCGTTCAACCCGCCGGTCGAGGACGGCATCGCTCTCCTCGCCGACCGGCTGCTCGCCGCCGGTTTCGGAGCTGACGAGGTACGCACCATGGCGGTCACCAACTCCCGTCATCTCGCCGCGCCCAGTGTGTGATCAGCGGCCGGACGGGGCGCGTCGGACGGGGTCGGCAGCGGTGTGGCGGTCAACGCCCGGAGCAGGGCGTCGATCGCCGGTCGCAGCGGTGCCGTACCCCTGATCCGGGTCACCGCGAAGATCTGCCGACCGGTGACGGGCTCGTCGAGCGGCCGTACGTCCACCCCGGCGGGCACGTTGCGCAGGGCCAGCCCGGGTACGAGCGCGGCACCCAGGCCGGCGGCGACGAGGTCGAGGGTGAGGGCGAAGTCGATGGCCCGGTGGCGGATGTCCGGCTCGAACCCGGCGAGGTGACAGGCGCGCAGCGTGGAACGGCCGCACGGGGTGTGTTCGGCGCTGGCCACCCAGGGCACGTCGGGCAGGTCGGCCAGTCGACGGGTGGCCCGCCCCCAGCGACTAGGCGTGATCAGGTGCATCGGGTCGGTGGTGATCGGATGCCGTTCGAGTCCGCTGAACCGGGCCGCCGGCACGTGGTCGTACTCCTGGAGGACGGCGATGTCGATGGTGGCCGAGCGGAGGTCGAGCTGGCTCTGCTGGTCCTCCGCCTCGATCACCCGTACGTCCAGATCGGGGTGTTCCGCCATGGCCCGCGCCGCGGCCGGGGCGACCAGGGCGCCGGCGGCGGAGGGGAACGAGGCCACCCGTACGGTCCCGTCGACCTGTTGCCGCATCGCGGCGAGACCGGCGACCGCGTGTTCGACCGCGCCGAGGATGCGTTCGGCGTGTCCGGCGAGGAGCTGGCCGGCGGCGGTGAGTACGACACCGCGTCCGGAGCGTTCGACGAGTTCGCAGCCCGCCTCCCGGGAGAGCTGTACGAGTTGCTGGGAGACCGCCGACGGGGTGACGTGCAGGGCGGTCGCGGCGGCGGTCACCCCGCCGCGTAGGGCCACCTCGTGCAGAACCCGAAGCCGTCGTACGTCCAAATCCATGAAGGCACGCTACAACAACACTTAAGATCTCTGAACTAGACCTTAACGGTTTCGTCCGGGACGGTGGAGCGGTGAGAATGACCCACCGGCTCCAGGCCCTGCTCGTCGCCGCCATCTGGGGCGTGAACTTCGTCGTGATCGAGATCGGCCTGCGTGACCTGCCCCCGCTGGTCTTGACCGCACTCCGGTTCGTCGTCGCCGCGGTGCCACTCGTCCTGCTGGTACCCCGACCCACCGCCCGGTTGCGCTACGTCGTCGGTTACGGGCTGGTGCTCGGCGTACTGAAGTTCGGGGTGCTCTTCACCGCCATGGACGCCGGCATGCCGGCCGGACTCGCCTCGCTGGTGCTACAGGCCCAGGCTCTGGTGTCGGTGCTGCTCGCGGCGGTGCTGCTGCGGGAACGGCCCAGCGGTTGGCAATTGGGCGGAGTGTTTGTCGGCTCCGCCGGGATAGGGATGCTCGCGCTCGGCAACGGCCATGCCACTGTCGTCGGGTTCGCGCTCACCCTCGCCGCGGCGGCGAGCTGGGCGGTCGCGAACGTGGTGGTACGCGCGAGCGGCGAGACCCGTCCGCTGTCGCTGCTGGTCTGGTCCAGCCTGGTGCCGCCGATTCCGCTGCTCGGTCTCGCCTCGGTGGCGGACGGACCCGGCGCGGTGCTCGACGCGATCACCGGGCTCTCCTGGCGTGGCATCCTCGCCGTCCTGTACGTCGCCTACGTCTCCACGCTGGTCGGGTTCGGCGTCTGGAACCGGCTCATCGCCACCTACTCGGTGGCCCGGATAGCTCCGTTCAGCCTGGTCGTGCCGGTCTTCGGGCTCGCCGCGTCCTGGCTGTTCCTGGGTGAGCCGGTCGGCGTACGGGAGGGGGTGGCCGCCCTGGTCATCCTCACCGGCCTGGCGTTGGTGCTGCGCCCGGCCCGACCGGTGCCGGCCGGTCGGGGGTCGGCGGAGATGGGCGATCTTGCGCTCGTTCGGCTCACCGGGCGTGGTGGCGAATAGTCGACCATCCGTACCGAAGTGGGGGTGCCAGGGGTAGACAACTCGTCCCGGGGAACCGGAATAAGGGCGGACGACACCGGGTTCTAGGGTGTAGTTCAAACTTGAAAGAATTCTGGTCGAGACGAGGCGGGCAGCAGACATGCAGTTCGGGATCTTCACCGTTGGTGACGTGACCACCGACCCCACCACGGGACGCACACCTTCCGAGGCTGAGCGGATCAAGGCGATGGTGGCGATCGCGTCGAAGGCCGAAGAGGTGGGGCTGGATGTGGTCGCCATGGGCGAGCACCACAATCCGCCCTTCGTGCCGTCGTCACCGACCACCATGCTCGGCTACGTCGCGGCCCGGACGAACCGGATCATCCTGTCGACCGCCACGACGTTGATCACCACCAACGACCCGGTGAAGATCGCCGAGGACTACGCGATGTTGCAGCATCTCGCCGACGGCCGGGTGGACCTGATGATGGGGCGCGGCAACACCGGCCCCGTCTACCCCTGGTTCGGCAAGGACATCCGGGCCGGCATCCCGCTCGCGGTCGAGAACTACGGGCTGCTGCACCGGTTGTGGCGCGAGGAGGTCGTCGACTGGAAGGGCAAGTACCGTACGCCGCTGCAGTCGTTCACCTCGACCCCGCGCCCGCTGGACGGCGTACCGCCGTTCGTGTGGCACGGCTCGATCCGGAGCCCGGAGATCGCGGAGCAGGCCGCCTACTACGGCGACGGGTTCTTCCACAACAACATCTTCTGGCCCATGGAACACACCAAGCGGATGGTCGAGCTCTACCGCAAGCGGTTCGAGTTCTACGGCCACGGCAAGGCCGACCAGGCCATCGTCGGTCTGGGCGGGCAGGTGTTCATGCGGAAGAACTCCCAGGACGCGGTCCGCGAGTTCCGCCCGTACTTCGACAACGCACCGGTCTACGGCCACGGCCCGTCGCTGGAGGACTTCAGCACCGAGACCCCGCTCACCGTGGGCAGCCCGCAACAGGTGATCGACCGGTACCTGACCTTCCGCGAGCACGTCGGCGACTACCAGCGGCAGCTCTTCCTCATGGACCACGCCGGCCTGCCGCTCAAGACCGTGCTGGAGCAGCTCGACCTGCTCGGCGAGGAGGTCGTCCCGGTGCTGCGGCGGGAACTTGACGCGCTGCGGCCGGCCCACGTACCGGACGCGCCGACCCACGCCAGCCTCAGGGCCGCCCGGGACGTCGCTGCGACCGGGGCCGAGGTCGAAGGTGACGCGGTGGCTGGAGCCGGACGATGAAGCATCGTCAACTGGTGGTGATCTCCGCCGGCCTGAGCCAGCCCTCGTCGACCCGACTGCTCGCCGACCGGCTCGCCGCCGCCACCCGACAGCAGGCCGAGGAGCGCGGCATCCAGCTCGACGTGCACACCGTCGAGCTGCGTGACCACGCGCACGACCTGATGAACAACATGCTCGCCGGCTTTCCACCGGCGGCGCTGAGGCAGACGCTCGACCAGGTCGCCGCCGCTGACGGCCTGGTCGCGGTCACGCCGATCTTCAACGCGTCGTACAGCGGGCTCTTCAAGCTCTTCTTCGACGTGCTCGACGACGCCACCCTGGTGGACAAGCCCGTGCTGATCGGTGCCACCGGCGGCACCGCCCGGCACTCGCTGGCGCTCGAACACGCGATCCGGCCGATGTTCGCCTACCTACGCGCGGTCGTGGTCCCGACCGGCGTGTTCGCCGCGTCGGAGGACTGGGGTGGCGGGTCCGCCCAGGATGGCCTGGCCAAGCGGATCAACCGGGCCGCCGTCGAGTTGGCACACCAGATCGACCAGCGCCAGCCCGCCCAAATCGCCGACCCCTACGCCAACCCCACCCCCTTCACCGACCTCCTCGCCAGCGACTGAGGTGTAAGGAGGGGCCCCTTGTTAACGCTATGCGTTAACAAGGGGCCCCTCCTTACACCCGGAGAGGGTTAGTGGGTGGGGGCGGCGGGCGCGGCGGAGTCGATGTCGGTGAGTTCCTCCGCTCGGGTGAGCAGCAACAGCGCGACGACCGCCGCCAGCATGCCGCCGGCCATCACCACCGCCATCGCCGTACTGCCGGTGCCGAACAGGCCGACCAGCGGAGCGGCGAGCGCGCCGACCCCGAACTGCACCGCGCCGAGCAGCGCCGCGGCCGTACCGGCGGCCTTCCCCTGCCGGGCCATGGCCAGGGCCGGAGCGTTCGGCATCGCCAGCCCGACAGCGGCGAGCACCGCCCAGAGCAACACCAGTACGCCGGCGAGGCCCCCGAACCCGGTCGCCGCGACCGCGAGCAGACCGAATCCGAGTACGGTGCCGCCGATCAGTGCACCCCGCAGGATCTGGAACGGGGTGTACCGGCGCAGCAGCCGCACGTTCAACTGGGTCGCCCCGATCAGGCCCACCGCACCCGCGCCGAAGATCACCGCGAACACCTGCTCGTCCAGGCCGTACTGGTCCTGGAAGACGAAGGAGGAGCCGGAGACGTACGCGAACAGGGCGGCCATCGCCAGCCCGGCGACCAGCGCCAGCCCGACGTACGTCCGGTCCCGCAGCAGCGATCCGTAGACCCGCAGGGTGCCGGCGACCCCGTCGCGGCGACGGTGTTCCGGCGGCAGCGATTCGCGGAGCCCGAACACGGTCACCGCGATGAGTGCCAGCCCGAAGATCATGAGTGCGACGAAGACGCCGCGCCAGTCCGTCCAGCGCAACAGCGCGCCGCCGAGGGTCGGGGCCAGCACGGGAGCGACCCCCATCACCAGCATCAGCCGGGAGAAGAGCCGGGCCACGGCGGAGCCACGGAACAGGTCACGGACCACGGCCAAGGCGATCACCGAGGCCGCCGCCGCGCCCAGCCCCTGGAGTACGCGCAACGTGCCCAGCACGGCGACGTTCGGCGCGACGACACAGAGCAGCGAGGCGAGTACGTGCAGCGCCATGCCGGCGATGAGCGGCTTCTTCCGGCCGACCGCGTCCGAGACCGGGCCGATCAGCAACTGCCCGAGGGCGAGTCCGGCGAGCGTCCCGGTGAGGGTGAGCTGCACCGCCGCGTCGGTGGTACGCAAGTCGGTCGAGATGGTCGGCAGGGCCGGCAGGTACATGTCGATGGTCAGCGGGCCCAGCGCGATCAGCGATCCCAGGACCAGCACCAGCCGCCGTTGCTGACGGCGGTCCGGTTCGCCGTCCGTCGCCGGGATCCTGGCAGCGCTCTCCACTGCGGTTCCGACAGCGGTTTCGGCTGCGGCGTCGGCCCGTGGTTCGACCGTGGTCATGTGGCCCCTTCCGGGGTGTCTAGGGCGGGGCGACGGTGCGGGGGCCCCGCGGCCCGGCGGGAGCAACCACCACAAGACTCGCCGATCGCGATGACATTCCCGTGTCGGCCAAGCGTGCCGAGGCTCACAACACGGCACGGGCCGTCAACGGGAGTGCGGTTCGGCCGGGCATCGGTGACGCGGGAGTGACGCGCCGACCAGCAGGGTGATCGAGGGTGAGCCGTCGGACCGCCAGCGGGACCGGTCGGCACAGTGTCTGTGGAGGGAGAGCTTCGATGGACCGTCTACTGATCGTCGGCCGGATGGCGCCAGGACCCGAGAACCGGGTGGAGCCGGGTGCTGAGGAGCGGATCGCGCAGATTTTCGCGGAATCGGACCAGACCGAACTACCCGCTATCACCGGTGCCCGACACCGGTCTCTCTACTGCCTCGGTGACCTGTACCTCCACCTGGTCGAACTGGACGGGACCAGTGCGGCGGGATTGCCGGCCGCCGCCACGCACCCCCTGTTCATACAGCTCAACCAGCGGTTGTCGAGCTGCACCACGCCGTACCTGTCGACCTGGCGTTCACCGCGCGACGCCATGGCCCGGTGCTTCTACACCTGGGACGCGGCGGTTCCGGTGCAGCGGAGCGGGCAGTGAGCAGCTGATGTCCGCCAGCGCGCCGGAGGTGATCATCATCGGTGCCGGCACCGGCGGAATGTGCCTGGCACACGGACTACGACGGGCGGGCATCGGGGTCCAGGTCTACGAGCGGTACCGCACGCGTGGCGACGGTCTGCACGGCTACCGGGTCGGCATCGGGCCGACGGGGAACCGAGCCCTGCGGGAGTGCCTGTCGCCGGAGCTCTTCGCGACCTACATGGCCACCTGCGCGCGTTCGCCCCGGTACTTCAACGTACTGACCGAGAAGATGCGCGAGACCGCCTCGTTTCCCCTGCGGCCGGAGACCGAGACCGACCCGGTGGAGAGCGACCGGGCGGTCTCCCGGATGACCCTGCGCCAGGTCCTGCTCACCGGCATGGAAGACGTGGTGCATTTCGACAAGACGTTCACGCACTACGAGCAGCACCCGTTCGGTCGGGTCACCGCGTACTTCGCCGATGGCACCAAGGCGACGGCCGATCTGCTGGTCGCGGCGGACGGCACCCACTCGGCCACCCGGAGGCAGTATCTCCCGCACGCGCGAATCCAGGACGCCGGCAGCATCAACATCGCCACCAAGATTCCGCTGACCGATCACACCCGGGGACTCCTCACCGACCGCGTACGGGACGGGATCTCATTGATCTTCGGCGCCGGTGGGCTGATGGGCGTACTCCACGTGATGGAGTTCAACTGGGACAAGCACGGCGTACCAAAGGTGGGTATCGGCGGCAGCGAGGCGAGGCTGATCGAACGCTGGCCCGGACTGCTGTACGACAACACCCGTGACTACATCAACCTGATCATCTGGAGTGCGCATCACCGATTCCCGCCGGACGTGATGCGGATGCGGGGGGAGGCACTCGTACAACTCGCACTGGACCTGACCCCCAACTGGCACCCGAACCTGCGTGAACTCTTCGTCCGCAGCGACCCGAACAGCTGCATCCCCGTCAAGGTCGCCACCTCCGAGCCGATCCAGCCGTGGCAGCCGAGCAACGTCACGCTGATCGGTGACGCCATCCACACCATGACCCCCGGGCGGGGCGTCGGTGCGAACACCGCGCTCCGCGACGCCGCCCTGCTCTGCCGCCAGCTTGTCGCCGCCGTCGCCGGGGAGAAAAACCTGCTCCGCGCGGTCGCCGACTACGAGGCGGAGATGCTGCCGTACGGCTTCGCCCGGGTCGCCGACTCGTTGGCGAACAACGGAACCAGCGGCAACGACCCGCTCTACCGCCCGGTGGTCGGCCGATTCGCCCTGATGGCGGCCCGCGGCTACTTCAGCCTGACCAGTCGGGTGCCGCCGTTACGTCGCCGGTTCGTCGACGAGATCTATGCCCGTCGGGGGGCGCACGGCTGACCCGGAACCCCCTAACCTTCCCTTCGGCGGCGGTCCGACGCCGAGGTAGGGGAAGGGGTGCCGGATGGCCGACATCGACGGCGAAGAGCACGACGAGGACCGTTACCGCTGGCTCGAAGAACTGGACAGTGAGGCGGCCACCGGCTGGGTGGCAGACCGGAACGCGGCCACCCTCGCCGCCCTGACCAGCGTCGACTCGTACGAGCCACGTCGCGACGAACTGCGCCAGGTGCTCGACGCCGAGGACCGGATCGCCTACCCGGGCTGGCGCGGCGAGCTGCTCTACAACCTGTGGCAGGACGCGGCCCACCCGCGGGGGCTGTGGCGCCGTACGACGCTGGAACGGTACCGGCAGCCGGAGCCGGAGTGGGAGATCCTGCTGGACCTGGATGAGCTGGCCCGCCAGGAGGGTGAGAACTGGGTCTGGCAGGGCGCTGCCGTGCTCCGTCCGGACTATCGGCGCGCCCTGGTCAGCCTCTCCCGGGGCGGCTCCGACGCGGTGGTGGTACGCGAGTTCGACCTCGCCGAGCGGATTTTCGTCACGGACGGGTTCACTCTGCCGGAGGCGAAGAGCGACGTCGACTGGATCGACGCCGACCACATCTACGTCGGCACCGACTTCGGTCCCGGGTCACTCACCGACTCCGGCCACCCCCGGATGGTGAAGCGGTGGCGGCGCGGTACGCCGTTGAGTGCGGCGGAGACCGTCTACGAGGGCGACCGTACCGACGTTGCCGTCGGTGCCGGACACGATCCGACGCCCGGCTTCGAGCGCGACTTCGTCAGTCGCATGATTGATTTCTACCGTTCCGAACAGTTCCTCCTGACCGAGTCGGGGGAGCTGGTCCGGATCGACGTGCCGGACGACGCGTGGATCGACATCCACCGGGAGTGGATGTTGATCCGGCTTCGGTCGGAATGGGCGGTCGACGGGGTCACGTATCCGGAGGGGGCGGTGCTGGTCGCCCGGCTCGATGACTTCCTCGGCGGTGACCGGAAACTGACCCCGGTCTTCGAACCCGGCCCCACCACCTCGTTCAGGTACCACAGCTGGACCCGCAACCACCTGATCCTGGCCGTGCTCGACGACGTACGCCAGCGACTGGAGGTGCTCACCCCGCAGGACGGGGGTTGGCGGCGGGCCGTACTGGACCAGGCGCCCGGATTCCAGCACACCGACGTCGTCGACACGAATCCCGAGCACAGCGACGAGTTCCTCCTCGTCACCGACGGCTTTCTCCAGCCGGCGACGCTGCGGCACGGGCGGTTCGATGCGGAGGGCGGCGTCGCTGGCGGGTCCGACGTGGAGGAGAGCACGTTCGGCGCGGAGGACAGTGCGTCCGGTACGTTCGGCACCGGGATCGGCATTCTCAAGCAGGCGCCGGCCTTCTTCGACCCGACCGGTCTGTCGGTCCGGCAGCTCTTCGCCGTCTCGGCCGACGGAACCCGGGTGCCGTACTTCGTGGTGGGTCCACCCGACGGCGCTGCCGGGCCGACGCTGCTGACCGGGTACGGCGGCTTCGAGGTGTCGATGACGCCGGGATACGACGGTATCGTCGGCCGGGGTTGGCTGGCTCGGGGCGGCACCTACGTGGTGGCGAACATCCGGGGTGGTGGCGAGTACGGCCCGCGCTGGCATCTGGCCGCGATGCGGGAGAACCGGCTCCGGGCGTACGAGGATTTTGCCGCCGTGGCGACAGACCTGGTGGCTCGGGGCATCACCGATCCCGGCCGGCTGGGCATCGAGGGCGGTAGCAACGGTGGCCTGCTGATGGGCGTGATGCTTACCCGCTACCCGGAGCTGTTCGGCGCGATTGTCGCCACGGTGCCCCTGCTCGACCTGCGGCGGTACCACAGGTTGCTGGCCGGGGCGTCGTGGATGGCCGAGTACGGTGACCCGGACCGGGAGGCGGACTGGGCGTACCTGCGTGGGTTCTCGCCGTACCACAACGTGCGGCCGGGTCGGCCGTACCCTCCGATCCTGTTGGTGACCTCGACCCGCGACGACCGGGTCCATCCCGGTCATGCCCGCAAGATGGTGGCCCGGTTGGAGGAGTACGGATACGACGTCTCCTACTACGAGAACGTCGAGGGCGGCCATGGCGCGGCGGCGAACAACGCCCAGCGGGCGGTCAAGTGGGCCCTGATCCTGGAGTTCCTCTGGCGCCGCCTGACCCCCTGACCGCCCGCAGCCTGACCGCTCCGGCCCCTGACCGCCCGCAGCCTGACCGCCCGCAGCCTGACCGTCCGTCGCTGGTCAACGTAGTGGGCGGAAACCGCGCAGACGCAGGCTGTTGGCGACCACGAAGACCGAGGAGAACGCCATCGCGGCACCGGCGATCATCGGGTTGAGCAGGCCCGCCGCCGCCAGTGGGAGGGCCGCGACGTTGTAGCCGAACGCCCAGAACAGGTTGCTCTTGATGATCCGCAGAGTGCGCCGGGAGAGCCTGATCGCGTCTGCGGCGGCGATCAGGTCGTCCCGTACCAGGGTCAGGTCGGCGGCCTCGATCGCCACGTCGGTGCCGGTGCCCATGGCGATGCCGAGGTCGGCCTGGGCCAGTGCGGCGGCGTCGTTCACACCGTCGCCGACCATCGCCACCACCCGGCCCTGGTCCTGTAGCCGCCTGACGACGTCGACCTTCTCCGCCGGCAGCACCTCCGCGATCACCTCGTCGATGCCCAGCTCGCCTGCGACCGACCGGGCGACCCCGGTGTTGTCCCCGGTGAGCAGCACCGGGGTGAGACCGAGCCGGCGCAGTGCGGCGACCGCGTCGACGCTCGTCGGTCGGACCACGTCCGCGACCACGAAGACCGCCCGTGCCCGGCCGTCCCAACCGGCGAAGACCGCGGTACGACCAGCCTCCTCCGCCTCGGCGCGAGCCGCCGCCAGCGAGTCGGGCAGTTCCAGTCCCCGGTCGCGGAGCAGCCGCTCCCGTCCGACGACGAGTTCACGTCCGTCGACCGTGCCGGTGACGCCGAGCCCACCGAGTCCGGCGAAGTCGCCCACGGTGGGCAGCGTGCCGATCCGTTCGGCCGCGCCGGCGGCGATGGCCCGCGCGATCGGGTGTTCGGAACCGGCCTCGACCGCGCCGACCAGGCGCAGCGCCTCGTCGGGGTCCTCTGCCTCGGCGGCGACGATGTCGACCAGGGTCATCTGACCGGTGGTGACGGTGCCGGTCTTGTCCAGCACCACCGTGTCCACCGTGCGGGTCGATTCGAGCACCTGCGGACCCTTGATCAGGATGCCGAGTTGCGCGCCCCGGCCGGTGCCGACCAGCAGGGCGGTCGGTGTCGCCAGGCCCAGCGCGCAGGGACAGGCGATGATCAGTACGGCGACGGCGGCGGTGAACGCGGCGGTCCCGCCCGCGCCGGTGCCGAGCCAGTAGCCCAGGGTCGCGACCGCCAGTGCGATGACCACCGGTACGAACACCCCGGAGATCCGGTCAGCGAGCCGTTGCACCTGCGCCTTGCCGGTCTGCGCCTGTTCCACCAGCTTCGCCATCTGGGCGAGTTGGGTGTCCGAGCCGATCCGGGTGGCGCGGACCACCAGCCGTCCGCCGGCGTTGACGGTCGCGCCGACCACCGGTTCACCCGGCCCCACCTCTACCGGTACGGACTCGCCGGTGAGCAGGCTCGCGTCGACCGCCGAGGTGCCGTCTTCGACCACGCCGTCGGTGGCGATCTTCTCCCCGGGCCGGACCACGAACCGGTCGCCGACGGTGAGCTGCTCGACCGGTATCCGTACCTCGGTGTTGCCGTGCAGCACCGCGACGTCCCGGGCGCCCAGTTCGAGCAGGGCACGGAGGGCTGCCCCGGCCCGCCGCTTGGACCTGGCCTCGAAGTAGCGGCCGGCGAGGATGAACAGGGTCACCCCGGCGGCGGCCTCCAGGTAGATGTTGCCGCTGCCGTCGGAGCGGCTGATGGCGAAGCTGAACGGGTGGACCATGCCGGGGGTGCCGGCGGTGCCGAGGAAGAGCGCCCAGAGCGACCAGCCGAAAGCGGCGGCGGTGCCGAGCGAGACCAGGGTGTCCATGGTCGCCGCCCCGTGCCGCAGGTTCACCACCGCCGCGCGGTGGAAGGGCAGGCCGCCGTAGACGACGACCGGGGCGGCCAGGGTCAGCGACAGCCACTGCCAGTAGGTGAACTGGAGCGCCGGGACCATCGCCAGCGCGATCACCGGCACGGTCAGGACCAGCGAAACCCACAATCGCGTACGGAGACCGCGCAGCTCGTCGACTGGTCTCCCGTCGCTCTCGGTCTCCCCGGCGGGCCGGGGCGGTGGTGGGACCGCAGCGGTGTAACCGGTCTTCTCCACCGTGGCGATCAGCTCGGCCACGGTGACGGTGTCGTCGGTCAGTGTGACGCTGGCCTTCTCCGTGGCGTAGTTGACCGTCGCACTCACCCCGTCGATCCGGTTCAGCTTCTTCTCGATGCGGGAGGCGCAGGAGGCGCAGGTCATGCCGCCGATGGTCAGTTCGATCGGTGTGGCGGCCAGGGGCAGGGATCGGCCGGCGGTGGTCATCGGTGATCTCCTTAACCGTGGCTGTCGCCGTGGACACCGGCGAGCACGGTGAATTCGGCGGTGCGTACCGCGCCCAGGTGTTGGAAGTCCAGGTAGAGGCGGTAGGCCCCGGCGCTCGGCACCTCGACCTGGAACGTGACGGCCGGTCCGGACGGGGTCCGTCCGTCGCCGGGTCCGCCGTCTGGATGTACGTGTAGGTAGGCCAGGTCGCCGTCGCGTAGGGCCACCAGGTGACCGTACGCCGCGAGGTAGGGCTCCAGGTCGGTGACGGGGGTGCCGTACCTGCTCACGGTCAGGGTGAGGGTCGACGACGTGCCGGGTTCGAGGTCGCCGTCGAGGGTGACCGTGTAGCCGTCTCCCGCCGACGCGCTCCGGCCCGTGGCGGGCAGCGGCACCGGCCGGTAGTCACCGGGGGCGGGTATGTCCACGCCGAGCGTGACGTTGTCGGAACGTGCGGCTGGTTGGAAGTCGGCGATCAGGCGCATTGGCCCGGCCGAGGCGATGGTGAGCGGCACCGACCAGGTTCCGTCGACGGCCATCTGTGGATGTACGTGCTGGAACCCGGAGAGGTCGCGTCGGACCACGATCAGGTGCAGGTTCTTGTCGTGGGTCGGCGTGTACGCGGTGACCGGGCTGCCGTCCGGTCCCAGCACCCGGAACGAGAACGGATTGGCCGGGCCGGTGGCGAGGGTGGTGGTGAGGGGAACGAGCCGGTAGCCGTCCTGGGCGACCGCGAGCCCGCCCGGTGTACGTGTCGCCCCGCCACCCCGGGCGGGGTTACCGGTTCCGGTGCTGTTCTTTCCCGGCTGCGCGGTTGCGGAGTCGGAGGTGTGGCCGGAGTCGGGGGTGCCGTGGCCGTGACCGGGCTGTTCGGTGCTGGTGGAGGGCGCAGCCGGGCCACCGGCTACCTGGCCGACGCCGAGTGCGGCGGTGAAGACCGCCGCCAGCCCGGCCAGGTAGCCACCGATCTTGTATCCGGTTCTCATCGGTGGTTAGCCGACCAGGTTGTAGCCGGCCTCGTCGACGGCGGCGCGGACGGCCGTCTCGTCGAGGGGTTGGTCGCTGCTGACGGTTACGGCGCCGGTGGCGAGGTCGACCCGCACCTCGTGGACGCCGGGCAGGGCGCCGACCTCGGTCTGCACCGATGCGACGCAGTGGCCGCAGGTCATTCCGGTTACCTGGTAGGTCGTTTCCACGGTAGGGACTCCTGGTTTCTGAGGTGGTCGGCCGTGCCGGGCGGCACGGTCCCTGCTCCCGTCACCATACCCCTACCCCCCAGGGGTATCAAGGAACGTGCCGACCGGTTCGGTGGTAGTGACCAGCTAAACGACGAACGCGCTGCTCACGGCGGTGAGCAGCGCGTTCGGAAGAATCGTGGGCGGTCCGGGTCAGCGGCCCATCTCGCGGTACTTCGCCTCGGTCGCTTCCTTCTTCGGGCGCCACCAGCTCTCGTTCTGCTGGTACCACTCGATGGTCTGGGCGAGACCGTCGCGGAAGTTCAGGTACTGCGGCTTCCAGCCCAGCTCCGCCTGGAGCTTGCTGGAGTCGATCGCGTAACGCAGATCGTGCCCGGGGCGGTCACCCACCATGTCGAACCAGTCGTCCGGCCGACCCATGAGGCGGAGGATCTCCTGGACCACCACGATGTTGTTGAGTTCGCACTCGGCACCGATCAGGTACGTCTGCCCGATCCGTCCGCGTTCCAAGATCGCGTTGACCGCGGTGTTGTGGTCGTGCACGTGGATCCAGTCCCGGACGTTCTGCCCGGAGCCGTAGACCTTCGGGCGAACACCGTCGATCACATTCGTGATCTGCCGGGGAATGAACTTCTCGATGTGGTGGAACGGCCCGTAGTTGTTCGAGCAGTGCGAGATGGTCGCGCGTACGCCGAACGAGCGGATCCAGCCGCGCACCATCAGGTCCGAGCCGGCCTTGGTGGAGGAGTACGGACTCGACGGGTCGAACGCACTCTCCTCGGTGAACCGGCGATCCTCGTCCAGCTCCAGGTCCCCGAAGACCTCGTCGGTGGAGATGTGGTGCAGCCGCTTGTCGTGCCGCCGCACGCTCTCCAGGATGTTGAACGTCCCGATGAGATTCGTCTGCACGAATGGGCTCGGATCCATCACCGAGTTGTCGTTGTGCGACTCCGCCGCGAAATGCACCACCGTGTCGGCCTGCCGTACCAGCTCGTCGACGGTGGCGGCGTCGGTCACGGAGCCGTGCACGAAGTTGATCCGGTGTTCCACCTCGGCAAGGCTGCTCCGGTCGCCCGCGTACGTGAGGGCGTCCAGGACGTCGACCTGGCAATCGAGTGCGTCCAGTGCCTGACGGACGAAATTCGAACCGATGAAACCCGCACCGCCGGTGACCAGTAAGCGCATGGGCGCCATAGTAACAGCGCGGAGAATCACATAAATCTAGGCGAAGTCCCAGGTCGATCGGGTCGGACACCGCCGGAACACGGCGGTACGGACATGGACCGCCCGCCGTTGCCACCGCCGTCACCCGTCATGGGAACCGCCTGACTGTTTGCCCCGAAACAAGATAATTTCTCGCTATCGTCACCAGGGAAGCGGGCGTACGGGGACGACTCCCCGTCACCCGCACGTGGGCGGGCACAGCTCCCGCTCACCAGCTCTACCGGCGCTGGTCGCGGAGGGGGTACCACGATGGTCGTCCGTCGGAAGGGCCGGCGCGCGGAGCGCCGTGGCCCGGTTCTGGTCAGCACGCTCGTCGTTGGCGCGGCGTTGGTCCTGGGTCTCGGCATCGGTGGTCCCGCGACCGCTGGTTCACGCCTGCCGTCCAGTGCTGTCGCGCCAGGGCCAGCCACTCCCACCCCTGGCGGAGTCAGCTTCGAGGTGCTCCCGGTGCAACCCAGCGGAACCCCGACCGGCCACCCCACCCCCAGCCCCACCAGATCGGGTGATCTTCCGGTGACCGGCGGCGACGCGGCCTCTCCCGGCTGGCTACTTGCCGGGGGTGCGCTGCTGCTCCTGATCGGCGCACTGATCGTGGCCACGTCCAGGGGAGTACGCCGACTCCGGGCCTGATCCCGTCCGACGTGTTGACGGGCCGTTGGTTGCGGCGGCACCGGTGCGCCTACCTCCCCGCCGGGCGAAATTCCGCCCGCGGCCATAGCGCCAGCCGAAACCCCTTCGACGCAGGTCGTGGCTGACCGACTCGTCCTGGGAGACTTACCGCTCGTGATGCTTTCGCGAGGTTGGGCGTTGTTTCTGTCCGGGGTCGGGGTCTGGACCTGGGTGATCTGGCCCCGGTTCGGTCTGGCGATCTGGCGGGATCCGCGATCCTGGACCGATGGAGACGTGGCCCAGGGAGCCCCAACGGGATTCCTCTGGATACACGCGCTGCTGATTGTCGTCTCACTGGTGCTCGGTACGGCCGTCGGTCTGCTCGGTCTCCGTGCCTGGTTGTCGGTGAGGAGGGTGGGCCGTGGGCAGTGACGTCGCGAGGTCCCCACGGGGTTCGAAACCCAGTTGTGTTGATCGATTTGGCGTTGAACCAGTCATCCGGTAACTTTTTCGGAGTCAGCGGGGCACCGGACAAGATCCACTGGGTAAGACCGGGGGATACGGACGGCCCGCGAATCCTTCTGATCGGGCATGGTGTAGGTTGCTGTGTGTGTTTGGGAGGGGCCCGGTTGTGGTTTGAATCGGGGAGATGACAAACCGGGAAACGCCGGTTTGACTCGGCGGAAACGACCGGGTAGCGTAGTTAAAGCGCCGGGCGGGAACGCCGGGTGTGAATGGAAGTGGGAGTTAAGCCCCGGGTTGTGGGCCCCTTGTGTGGGGTTTGTGGTCTGGTGTGTGGTTGTTCTTTGAGAACTCAACAGGGTGCTTGATAAGCCAGTGCCAATTATGTTTTTTTCCCGGGCCGGCTTGCCTTTCTCTTTGGGGATTGGTTGGTTGGTTTGGATTCCTTTGGCAACTTTTTGTTGTCGGGACATTTTTTCCACA